>NZ_CALFIG010000015.1 GCF_937876455.1 uncultured Flavobacterium sp. | reverse complement strand
TTTCACACATATAAAATCTTAAAAAAATGAGCATGAGCAAATCAAAAAAATATTTTGGATAGTCGTTTTCTCGGCTGTCATAATTGGTGCGATAACAAGTATAATTATTTATAACACATAAACCGTCATAGCCTAAAGTGTGAACATAATTACCCTATTAAAAAATTGTTCAACATGGCAACGACAACGAAAATGAGCGATACTAAAATGATTTTAACAAACAATCCATCGATTGGCTTCATTGCCTCACTAATTGCATTTATAACTCCATTTATAAGTGCAGTTCTGCCAATAGTTCAACTATTAGTAGCAGTAGTTGGCTTAATAATAGGCTTACTAACAGTGGAGGCAAAATGGAAAGAAAGACAATTGAATAAAAAGAAAAAAACGCCAAAGGCAAAGTATGAAAATTAGTGAGTGCGAAACGATTTTAAACGAAGTGGAATTTGTGAAAAGTCATACGGAATTAATTGAGAAAAATAAACACAGACCAAAGTTTGTGAAACCATATATTGATAGACTTGAAAAATATTTTAAACTAAAAAACAATGGCTGATTTTTCTAATTTTAAAAAATATTGGTTGCTATTAGTAGTACCTATTCTGATATTCGTGTTAGTGCTATTATTCCTTGATAACGGTAAGCCAACAAATAGCAATGCTGTTATTGATGCATACAAAGAAATCGACAAAGAGCAAACGCAAAGAATTGAAAAATTAGAAAAAGTAATTGAGCAACATAAAAATACATTGCTTATGAAAATAAAAGAAGATAGCATTATGTATATGCAGTCGCAAATTGAGATAGGAAAACTAAATAAAAACATCAAAGACATAAGAAAGGAAAATGAGAAAATGCGCAACAATATTAATGGTGCTGACATTGATGCATCTTACGACATTCTCACAAATAATCTTAAAAAAAGACAGCGTTAAGTGTTTGACAAATGAGCAAATAAAAACCATCAATAACGTGTTCTTAGATTTAGATGAATGTGAGCAAGAGGTGGAGGCATTAGGGAAGATAGTAACAATACAAGATACTATGCTGAAATCAAAGATTGACTTAGTGGCGATGTATAAAAAACAAGATGAATACAACGAAGAACTAAAGTATCAATTAACAGCCTCAATTAATACGCAGATACAAAAATTCCACGCCTTAGAGAGTGCTATAAAAAAAGATGCAAAGCAACAAAAAAGAAAAGGAATTGCAATAGGATCATCATTAGGTATAGGACTATCGCTAACATTAGGATTGTTAATTTTTCAAATCATAAAATAATGAAACGAATTAAATATTTATTACAGCTAATAGATGGATTATGGTCTGTCCCTTTAGGTTTTTTTGTATTCTTTGCAAGTGGATTGCTATTAAGTAGTATTTTTGGCATGGCAGTCGGGCAGTACGATATGGCATTTATTCAACCTTTATTCTTAGCTGGTACAATTGTTGTCGGTGCGACAAACGTTGCTGTATTGGGCTTGTATTTCACTTTTAGAACTATATTTTATTACTTGTATGGTCGAGTAGAAAATAAAGTGATTATAAATATTTCTAAGTCAGATTTTGAAACATTAAAACCAATTCAAAAGATATGCATTTCATTATTTTTATTTTTATTATTTGTGGTTTCAGTCATAGTGGTTTATCTCAATCTTGTATAGCTGATACTTACTACTCGCAAGTAGGCGTAAGAGAGGCGACAGGCAAGAATGATGGCAAACAGGTTGAGCTATATCTAAAGTCAGTAGGCTTAGGTAAAGGATATGCATGGTGTTCGGCATTCGTGCGGTGGTGTTTCGATAAGTGCGGAATAAAGACTACAATTAACGCAATGGCACTAAGTACGCATAGTAGCAAGAGACTTGTTTATTTCAAAGGGAAATTCATAAAAGAACCACAACAAGGCGATGTTTTTACATTGTACTATCCACACTTAAAAAGAATTGGACATACCGGCTTTCATGATAAGAAAATAAACGATAAAATATTTAAGAGCGTGGAGGGAAATACCAATAGTGCTGGTAGCCGAGAGGGTGACGGCGTATATGTGAAGTATCGCAGTTATCGTGCAATATATAGCATTAACAGATGGATAGAACAATGAAAGTGAATCTTTCTTGATTTTGTTTATGTTTTGTGAGGTGGCGTTTTTACGCCACTTTCTTTTTATCAAAATACTTGTTAATAATTTAAGTACTTAAATTAAAATAAGTGTTGTAAATTTGCGTTATGAACGAATTAATAAAGAAAGTAGAGACGTGGAGCAAGGCACGTAACTTGCATAATGCTGATGTGAAGTACCAATTTGTCAAGTTGATAGAAGAAGTAGGCGAATTAGCTAATGGCTTAAATAAAGGCAATAATGCAGTAATTAAAGATAGTATTGGCGATAGCTTGGTGGTGCTGATTATTATGTGCCAACAGTTAAATATTGATATTCAAGAGTGCCTTGCAATGGCATACGATGAAATCAAAGATAGGAAAGGGCGTATGGTAGGCGGTATATTTGTTAAAGAAAGCGACATATATAATTAGTTATGAAGTGTAAGGTGTTAAATAAGCGCAATCCGAGAGGTGCTGGAAGTAAGCCAAAGTTCGCAAAGAAATATAAGACGAAATACATAAAAGTGTTACTGCCTGTTGATGCCGAAAGAGAGATGAAAGAGGTATTAGCTACTTTATTTGAGCCGTATTTGTACGTTAATTCAAAGAAATAGGTTTTTTTTATTTTGATACGTGGTTAGCCGAGATGTCAATATTTATTGATGTTTCGGCTATTTTAGTGTATATATATTACTTTTTGTAAATGTTAAGAAGTGTTAAATTTTAATTCAAGTGTTGTGAATTAAAATAATAGTAGTATCTTTGAACCATTAAACAACTATTAAAATAATAAAACACGATGAAAACACACACAGTAGCACTCGTAGGAAACGGTAATTTAGAAGTCGCCAGTAATGGTAGGCTTACTTTGAAATCTATCAACGAAAAATCTACATCTATATATGACATAGATGGTTTAAAGATGGATATGGAGGACTATTCCATATATCCATATACTTTAGCAAAAAATGGTATTTTTGAATTTATAAAAATACCGCATGAAAAATAAACAAAAAACAGCGACAGTGGTGGAGTTTGTCATATACTTATTGATAATCCTATTATTAGCGTATTTATGTAAATAAATTGGAGGCTGGCGGGTTTTGAGTAGGGGTTTTATGTTACCGCCAGTACTCTTTTAAAAAATCAATAGTTATGGAAATAATAAAAATTGAAAATGGTGTAAAGCAATTATGTATAATTGCGAACACAGAGGAAGAAAAAGAATGGATAAAGGCACTCGGAGAAAATCTAACCGTAGAGATTATAACCGAAAATGCATCTATTTTGGGGAAATCGGTTACAGGGTCTCTATTATTAAAACAGAAGCCGAAATAATAATCAATTGCAAACCAATGTTATATGCTGCCTTTAGATAAACAAATAGAGTTAATATAAAAGCCAACAAGTATAATACTGATGAATGGGTTGAAGTTGTCGCAATTAAAGCAGGTAACGGAAAATACTATTCAATTCCTGAAGTGTATGAATATCATACTGTTGTTGAAGAAGGTAGCATATAACGTTGAAGCATTGGCGAAGGTTGGGAATTTGAAAAACAAATGTTGAATATGAGTACACAGTTAAATAGTAGTAATAATGTTGATGTTGGCACGTCTGCCCAACTTTTGCCAATGAAATGTTGTGTGCAGTACGGTGATTGTTTAACGCATCTGTCAAATATGTATGATAATGAAGTTAGTTATACAATTACTTCGCCACCATATAATGTAGGAACTGTAAAAGGAAAAAGCAAGTATCAAAACACCAAAGACAACTACACACAAGATGAATATTTTGAGTGGTCTAAAAATGTGATTACTGAACTTTTAAGAGTTACAGAAAATGAGGTGTTTTATAATATTCAAATGCTTACAAATAACAAAGTAGCATTGATGAAAATATTAGGACACTTTGCTGAACAGGTAAAAGAAATAATCATTTGGGATAAAAAGAATGGTGAACCTGCTATTGAAAAAGGTGTAATGAATAGCGTTTTTGAATTTATTATTGTGTTTTCAAAAAATAATGCTGATAAAAGAAAATTTTATAATGCTAAATTTCACGGAACATTTGATAATATTTTAAGGCATAAAAAGCAAAGTGGTAATGAAATTACAACCTTAAATTCTGCCACATTCCCAAATGATTTAGTTAGAAAATTGCTTTTAGCTTTTACAAATGAAAACGATTTGATACTTGACCCTTTTACTGGAAGCGGAACAACAGCAATAGGATGTATTGATGAAAAAAGAAGATTTATTGGTTTTGAAATTGATAAAGAAATTTACGATTACGCAACCAAAAGAATTATTAATAAACAGTCGCAAATTACTTTATGGTAACTTCTGGTAGTATTGCACACAACTTGTTGATACACGCTACACGTAGCGCATATCCACGTAAATTAAACACAAAATAATAAATAAACGTATGTACACTAATCACACAAGTTCTGAATTATACGCCATGCATTTGGCGATAAAGAGAGAATTATCTAATAGAGGCGACTCGCCTTACTCTTTCGCTTTTAAAATAAGAAAAGAAAAAGTAGAGGCACAAGTCTTAATGATGGTTGAGAAAATGAAAATCGTCAATAAAGAATTTGATATTGATATTCACGCAAAAAGCAGACGTCAACATTTGGTAAATATAAGAATGTCATTAGCTTTGCATTTTAGAAGCTTAGGCATGTCATATAATATGATAGGTAAAGTCTTAAAAAAAGACCACGCTACTATTATTTATTATGAGAGGCGAGGATTGGAGTTTTTGGCGATAAAAGACCCTGCGATGACGGAGGTTTACAATCGTGTAAATGACATATTACAATGATATATGGCACTTCCGCAAGTTTGTTGTTTACGTTTGTTTTGTCTTGCGGAGGTGTTCTTTTATTTTTTGGTTGATGAATCGTGAATAAAACTTTGGTTTGATAATGAAGAAAAAATGTTTGTCGGAAAAATAATTTTTTGGAAGGACTGTGTTTGGTCGTAGGATTTCCGATAACGGTTGGGTGTATATGTAGTGTGGCTTTGCACATACTCTCGATTTAAGAATAAACTTATTTAGCCACATTACTTATACACTTTGTTATAGGTATGTAAAATTTACGGATATGAAAAACGATAAAGAAATGAGTGAAAAAATGAATGAGTTTTTAGATAAAGTAGATGCTTTGTGTTATGAATATGGTTATGAGATTTATCCAACAATACACGGATGGACTGGTGAAACTGACGAAAATGGTAAATACAAAACTATTGCTATTATTGGTAATGAATTAGCTAAGGAAAAAAAATTGATAGAATATTGTAAGCAAAATATTGATCAAAGGATTAAAATAGTAATAAAGCTTCCACAATTCGGTGCTAGAACATCAAAAGCTACGTTGATAAATCTTCCACAAAAAAATAATGATGGTAGTGAAAAAGTTGATTTAACAAAAGGCAATACTAAAGAAGATCCGATTGTTTTGGAATAGTATTTTTTGTTTTTTATAATTTGCAATAATTTTTAAAGCATCTCCTAAAATTTTAGGGGATGCTTTTTTTGTTTAGTCGTAATTTTGAAAATAGATTTTAGTGCGATTATATGGTATAATTAATGAGAATTATAAATAATATAGTGATTTGTTATTTAGAGAAATAATTATCACGGTATTCAAATAATAAACATATTTCATTATCAAGGATATCTATTATGAGTACTATACCACGCGAAGTTGAAGATTCAGTCGTAAATGTTGCATTACATGAAGAATTACAGTCATCGTTTATAGATTATGCTGTTTCTGTTATTGTCAGTCGTGCGATTCCCGATGTGCGTGATGGTCTTAAACCAGTACATCGTCGTGTATTATACACCATGGATAAACTTGGTTTTTCATACAACAAACCGTATCACAAATCAGTAAGGATCGTGGGGGATGTTCTTGGTAAGTATCATCCACATGGTGATCAGGCGGTGTATCAGGCAATGGTAGGTATGGTGCAAGATTTTTCTAAGCGCTATCCACTTCTGGATGGACAAGGTAACTGGGGTTCAGTAGATGGTGATAATGCTGCGGCAATGAGGTACACCGAAGTCCGTATGCAGCGTATTTGTGAAGAAATTTTAGCGGATATTGAAAAAGACACGGTTCCTTTTGTGCCCAATTTTGATGAGTCTACGATTGAACCGACGTTGCTACCAAGCAAATTACCTAATTTATTAATTAACGGAACGGCAGGTATTGCGGTAGGTATGGCAACATCGATTCCACCTCATAATATGAAAGAAGTTATTGATGCGACGGTGGCGTTAATTCGTAATAATGATTTGTCTAGTGTTGGTTTGATGGATTATATTAAGGGGCCTGATTTTCCGACTGGTGGTATTATTTGTAATACGAATGGTATTATTAAGGCATACACAACGGGGCGTGGTTCATTGACGGTTCGTGGTGTTGTTGAAATAGAAGAAATAAAAAATAGTCATGCAATTATCATTACTCAATTGCCGTATCAAGTGGTGAAAGCTGATTTGATTACAAAAATTGCAGAATTAGTAAAAGACAAAATCATTGAAGGTATTTCTAATCTTCGTGATGAATCAAATAAAAAGGGTATGCGGGTTGTTATTGAATTGAAACGTGATGCTCATGTAGAGACCATTATTAATCAATTGTATAAACACACGTC
>NZ_CALFIG010000014.1 GCF_937876455.1 uncultured Flavobacterium sp. | reverse complement strand
GTTTTATGGCACAAACAGCTGGATGCCAGCCCTTTTTGGCCTACATGCCGCAGAAACGGTTGTAAAAGAATTACTAAAAAACAAACCCGCCGCAGAGAAAAAGTAAAATTTGTACTCTTTTTTTTATTATTTTTGATTTAAATAAATAAAAAAACAAGGAAAACTTTCGCCTATCTTGCCTACAAGGTATGCTACTAGTTCGAAAGTTTCGCATATAAACAAGTTAACATTTTACTTCAGAACTATGAAATCATTTATCCAATATCTTTTTTTAACTGTGCTTTTAACTGGTTGTACAAATCACAGAAAAAACGATTCATTAAAAGTCACAGATGATGAAATTTATGAATTTGTAAAAATGGTATTGAAAGATTTAGAAAAAAATCAAAAATTAGAGGGAACTCAAGATTATTATTTACAAGATCAATTAGCAACTCCATCTTTTGTTTATGATAATCCTGGTTTTAAACTTGATAAATATTTTCAAAAAGATGACTTAAATTTTATACAGAAACAGATTAGAGAACGTAAAAATTTTTTATTGATTCAAGATTCAATAAAATCAAAACGTATTATTTCTAAAAAAACAATTGATTCTTTCAACAATAATAGAAAGGATAATATTGATCGAAAAAGTCATTTTATAGAAAGTTATAAAAGAGAATATGGAAATAATTTTTATGAAAAATTAAGCTTGCCGATATTTTCAAAAAATAAAAAAACAGTTCTCATTGATATTTCAAGTTTTTTTGGAGGCAAAACTATAATTTACCGAAAAGAAAATAACAAATGGAAATCTGATATAATTATTAGTTGGACAAGTTAAAAAAAACGTAATACCGCCACTTTGTGAAGTAGTGAAGCGTTAGTCGTAATCCTAAAAAAATCTCGTAAATAATTTGTCATTATACCAAAACTTGGTATCTTTGAAAGAAAATCTTGTTATGGCAAAGAACACTTCAATATTATTAGGCGATTATTTCGATGAATTCATCAATAAACAAGTTAAAGCTGGTCGATTTTCTTCGGCGAGCGAAGTGGTTAGAGCGGCTTTGAGAATGTTTGAACAAGAAGAATCAAAAAAAGCTGAACTCATCAAAGAATTAAAAAAAGGGGAAAAATCTGGATTCGTACAGAATTTTGATAGAAATACTTTTCTAAATGATTTACACAAAAAACATTTGAGTAAATGATTTATAAAATAAGTAATGAAGCCGCTATTGATTTAGAACATATATGGCTTTATACCATTGAAACTTGGTCAGAAGAACAAGCAAATAGATACTTGGATTTAATCTTTGACGAAATAGAATATCTTACTCTTAAACCACAATCTGGAACCGATTGTACTACTATCAGAAAAGGTTATTTCCGTTCAAGAGTAAAATCACATTTCATTTTTTACAAAATAAATACAAGTAAAAACGAATTAGAAATCATAAGAATTCTTCATCAACAAATGGACATTGAACATCATTTAGAAGAATAAAACCCCGCTATGCAAAAGTCTCCCAACTCTGAGCAATACTAAAACAGCGAGTATACATTTCAAATCCGTGCCTATCATAAAAAAATCCCAATCGTTCAATTGGGATTTTATTTTTGAATGGACTTATCTATTTTCTAAATAATGCAACACATTTTTCTCAATGCGTGCTTCAATATTTGAAATGTCTGCTTTTACAAATGTTTCGCCTATGATGTTTTCAAATAATTCAATGTAACGTTCCGAAACCGTTTCAATATACGCATCTGTCATGTGCGGAATTTGCTGTCCTTCTTTGCCTTGAAACCCATTTTCAATCAACCAACGACGCACAAACTCTTTTGATAATTGTTTTTGCTCTTCGTTATTTTGTTGTCTTTCTTGATAGCCTTCTGCATAAAAATAACGTGAAGAATCGGGTGTGTGAATTTCATCAATCAGCACAATTTGACCGTCTTTGGTTTTTCCAAATTCGTACTTGGTATCTACAAGTATTAAACCACGAGACGCTGCAATTTCAGTTCCTCTTTGGTATAAAGCCCTAGTATATTTTTCTAAGATTACATAATCTGCTTCAGCTACAATTCCTTGTGCTAATATTGCCTCACGCGAAATATCTTCGTCGTGTGAACCGTTAGCCGCTTTGGTTGTTGGCGTAATAATTGGCATAGGAAATTGATCGTTTTCTTTTAATCCTTCGGGCATTTCCACACCACATAATAGTCTTTTCCCAGCAGCATATTCACGCGCCGCATGCCCTGATAAATACCCACGAATGACCATTTCTACTTTAAACGGCTCACATAAATGTCCTACCGCTACATTAGGATCTGGGGTAGCTACTAACCAATTAGGTACAATATCTGAAGTCAATTCCATGAATTTTGTAGCAATTTGATTTAAGATTTGCCCTTTATACGGAATTCCTTTGGGTAAAACCACATCAAAAGCCGAAAGTCGGTCGGTAGCAACCATTACTAATAAGTCATCGTTGATGTTATACACTTCCCTAACCTTTCCTCTGTAAACCGATTTTTGATTGGGAAAATTAAAATTTGTAGTTGTAATTGTATTCATTGTGTTGTTGTTTTTCCCTTCGACAAGCTCAGGATTAATTGTGTGGCAAAAGTAAAAAAAAGACACTAATAAAAGTGTCTGTTTTTATTAATTATTTAATCATTATTCTCAATGCTTTTATACGCATCAATAATCTTTTTAACTAATTTATGGCGTACAATGTCTTTGTCGTCCAAATAAATAATACCTATTCCTTCAACGTCTTTTAAAACCAATAACGCTTCTTTCAATCCTGAAATTGTTCTTCGTGGCAAATCTACTTGTCCGGGATCGCCTGTAATGATAAACTTTGCATTTTTACCCATACGCGTCAAAAACATTTTCATTTGAGAATGGGTGGTGTTTTGGGCTTCGTCTAAAATAACAAAAGCATTATCAAGTGTTCTACCCCGCATAAAAGCTAAGGGCGCTATTTGAATAATTCCTTTTAAGATATAGTCTTCTAAAGTTTGAGGCGGAATCATATCGCGCAAGGCATCGTATAAAGGCTGCATGTACGGATCTAATTTTTCTTTCATATCACCCGGTAAAAAGCCTAAATTTTCACCCGCTTCAACAGCAGGACGAGTTAAAATAATACGTTTCACCTGTTTTTCTTTTAACGCTTTAACAGCCAATGCTACACCCGTATAGGTTTTACCTGTTCCTGCAGGCCCCACTGCAAAAACCATATCGTTTTTATGTACATAATCAACTAATTTTTGCTGATTAGGCGTCATGGCTTTAATCAATTTTCCGCCAACACCATGAACCAAAATTTTATCTCTGTCGTGCATCTCCCCTGTTTGTTGCGCGTCGCCTTCAATTACACGCATGATTACGTTATCATCAATTTGATTAAAACGCGTAAAATGAGTCATTAACCTACGAAATCGGGTTTCAAATTCATCTAAAATTTCCTCTTCACCAAACGCTTTTAAGGTGGTGCCTCGAGCTACAATTTTTAACTTTGGATAGTATTTTTTTATGGTTTCTAAATGGCTATCGTGAGTACCCCAAAATTCTTTAGGTGCTATGTTTTCTAATTCAATAATTCGCTCGTTCAAAGGCAATAGGTTTAATAATTTAATATCTCAAAAAAAAGTCTAACTTTGTATCAATCAAAAATACTAAAAACAACGTTTCGTTTTTAAATAAGTTATAAACATTAGAATGTCAATAATTACGCTTATTACTGATTATGGATGGAAAGACCACTTTGTGGGCATTCTTAAGGGTAAGCTTTTCTCTCATTTTCCCGAAGGTACTATCGTTGATATTTCTCACAGCGTAGATAAATTTAATCTATTTGAAGCGAGCTATTTACTTGATGCGTCTTACAATCACTTTCCAAAAGGAAGTGTACATATTATGACTGTTGACGCTGCGCAAACCAACGAAAACAAACATGTTGCCTTATTACATGATGGGCATTTTTTTGTAGGTGCCGACAATGGTGTTTTTGGTAATTTGCTAAAAAAAATAAAGCCAGAAAAAATTGTTGAAATCTCTATTCATGATAGATTACATGAGCAAGCCACTGATTTAGATGTTTTTGCCATGGTGGCGACACATTTAGCAAAGGGCGGTTCCTTAAATGTCATTGGAAAAGAAAGTACGTCACTAAAAAAATTAGCCGATTTAAATCCTGTAATTGATGAACAAGCAACTTCAATCAAAGGGAATGTAATATATGTTGATGATTTCGGAAATTGTGTCACAAATATTTCGAAAAAACTAATTGACGATACAGCTAAAGGCCGAAAATATACTATTCGATTTTCAAATAAAAGAATTGAGAATGTTAAAAAACATTATGCCGATTTTAAATATACAGATAGCGCTTCATTAAAAAATCAGGAAGGAAACAATATAGCTATTTTTAATGAAAATGAACTTTTAGAAATTGCTATTTATAGAAGCAATCCACACTCTGTTGGCTCTGCGTCTTCCCTTTTAGGTTTGCGTTTTAGAGATGTCGTCACTGTTGAATTTGAGTAATTTTTTAGTGGAAATTTTATTGAATGTACACCCATATCTGATAACCTAAACTATAAATCTAATAAAAAAATTATGTTTGTACGAATTGTAAAAATGCGCTTTCAAGAAGATAAAATTACCCTTTTTTTAGAAAATTTTGAAGAGGTGAAACATCATATCAGAAGATTTGAAGGCAATCAATTTTTAGAGTTATATCAAGATAAAAACGACAAACGTACCTTTTTCACTTACAGCTATTGGAATAATGAAGAAAGTTTAGAAAACTATCGTAACTCAGATTTATTCAAAGAAGTTTGGTCTTATACAAAAGCCTTATTTAGCGATAAACCTGAAGCGTGGAGTGTAGATAAAGTAGTTTCTTTACCATAAAGTTTCAAGTTTCAAGATATTCAATTACTTTTGCCTAACACTAAACAATTAGTACACGTTTATAACGTTATTTATTATATGAAAGCACTTTTATTACGTGAAATAAAATCATTCTTTGGCTCACCCATTGGCTATTTAGTAATTGCCATATTTCTATTATTAAATGGATTGTTTCTGTGGGTATTTGAAGGCGAATTTAATATCTTAAACTCAGGATTTGCAGATATGAGTCCGTTTTTCAAGTTAGCCCCTTGGATTTTTATTTTTTTGATTCCTGCCGTAACTATGAAAAGTTTTTCAGATGAAAAGAAACAAGGCACGTTAGAAATCCTGTTTACCAAACCTTTAAGTTTATGGGAAATTGTGAATGGAAAATTTTTAGGAGCGGTATTGCTAATTCTTATCGCTATTATTCCTACTTTAGTATATGTACTTATTGTAATGAATTTTACGGCTGTTCAAAGTGATTTTGACTTAGGTAGCACTATTGGTTCCTATTTCGGCTTACTCTTTTTAATAGGTGCTTATTGTGCCATTGGCGTCTTTTCTTCTACCCTTTCAGATAATCAAATTGTTGCTTTTATTGTAGCGGTATTTATTTGTTTTTTCTTTTATTTTGGATTTGATGGCATCGCTAACTTTTTTGGGACATTTAATTCATTTGTCGCCTCATTTGGCATGGATTATCACTTTAAAAGCATGAGTCGAGGGGTTATAGATACCAGAGATATTATTTATTTTTGCAGCATTACGTTGTTATTTTTAGCAGGAACTGTTTACCAACTTAAATCTTTGAAATCCTAATGAAAATAGCTAAACAACAACACTTAAAACAGTTAGGCCTACTTGCTTTCGGTTTATTTATTATAAACGTAGCCAGTCATTATATCTTTAAACGTATTGATTTAACACAAGATCAACGTTACACGCTTTCTGAAACAACAAAAAAAATTATTGATGGCGTAGATAGTCCATTGATTATTGATGTCTTTTTAGAAGGAAATTTCCCTGGAGAGTTTAAAAAACTTCAAAGCGAAACGCGTCAGTTGTTAGAAGAGTTTTCCGCTTATAATTCTAATATTTCATTTCAATTTGTCAATCCTATTGAAAAAGAAGAAGAACGCATGGAGACCATGAAAAAGTTCTATGATAAAGGAATGATGCCCATAAATGTAACGGTAGAAGATAAAGGAAAACAAACGCAAGAAGTAGTTTTTCCTTGGGCAGTTGCAAACTATGGCGAAAAAGGAACAAAAGTACAGTTACTTAAAAATATGATGGGGGCAACTACCGAACAAAAAGTAGTGAGTTCGGTACAACATTTAGAATATGCCTTTGCAGATGCCATTAATAAAATAGCAACAGAAAAACAGAAAAAAATAGCGGTAATTAAAGGAAACGGTGAACTAGACGACGTGTACATTGCTGATTTCTTAAAGTCAGTTCGAGAGAATTATTATATCGGTCCCATTACTTTAGACTCTGTTGCCAAACAACCTAATCAAACACTTAAAGCACTGAATATATATGATTTAGCTATTATTGCTAAACCAACAGAAAAATTCACTGATGCAGAAAAACAAGTATTGGATCAATTCATTATGAAAGGTGGAAAAACCCTTTGGCTTGTTGATGCAGTTACGGCAGAAGTGGATAGTTTATACAATCCTTCAGGCTCAAGTTTGGCGGTTACTCGAGATTTAAACCTAACCGACATGTTTTTTAAATATGGTTTTAGAATAAATCCACAAGTGATTAAAGACGAACAAGGCACACCCATTGTTTTATATTCTGGTAATCAAGGTAGCGAATCACAAAAAGAACAATATGTATGGAAGTTTGCACCTTTTGTATATGCCTCGTCAAGCCACCCTATTGTAAAAAA
>NZ_CALFIG010000013.1 GCF_937876455.1 uncultured Flavobacterium sp. | reverse complement strand
CCAATCTTTCCAGTTGCTATAATCGTTTACATATTCAAAAACTTGTGCCACAGGAAGTTTAATTTCTTTTGTTTTAGTTACTTCATAAGTAGCTGGCTGTGTGGCTACAAATACCACAAAGGCTAGAAGAAAAAGTAAAAATAACAAAAATAAATATTGTAAAATTTTCATGTGTGCACTAATTTAGAACTAACTTTTAATTTTTAATTACAGTTTTTATTGCAACTAAAAAGGCAATGAATAAAATAAAACCTAAAAGAATCCATTTGATTCCTTTATAATGTTGTTTGTGTATGGAAATGTCTTTTCTATACATTACGAAAATAGTAAGTATGAAAGCGATGGCAAAAAGTATAGCAAATATAGTTTGACCTTTTGAAAACATGTTAATAATATTTAAAAACAAAGTTACATAATTGATTATATAAACTATAATTTTAAGCATTAAAAAATAAGAAAATTATGCAAAAACAATTAGACGCAGTTACGTTATTTCATACTTCATTTGGATTAGGCGTAAGTTCTGAAATAAAAGGAACATTAGGTGAGGGTAAAAATCTCTTACGTTATAACTTAATGAAAGAAGAAAATGAAGAATATTTAGAGGCAGTTCAAAATAATGATGTGGTTGAAATTGCTGATGCTTTAGGTGATATGCTGTATATTTTGTGTGGTACTATTTTAGAACATGGATTACAACATAAAATTGAAGAAGTGTTTGATGAAATTCAACGAAGTAATATGAGTAAACTAGGCGCAGATGGAAAACCTATTTATCGTGAAGATGGAAAAGTAATGAAAGGGCCTAATTATTTTAAGCCTAACTTTGAAGAAATACTTAAATAAAAAAGTTGCCTTAGTTAATAAGGCAACTTGTGTAGTAGTACTTCAATAGCAAAATTCAATTCTAAATTTATACTTTAACAGTCCAGCCAAAGGTGTCTGCAGCATCTTTAGTTTGTATGGCTGTTAATTTTGTTTTTATATCTTGTGCAAAAGAGGTTTCTAATTTTGGTAATTCATAATAAGTGCCTTGGTACGAAAAACCAGCAATGGGGTTAATGACTGCTGCGGTTCCTGCTCCGAATATTTCCTTTAGCGAACCCTCTTGAGCTGCACGTACCAATTCTTCCACAAGTACCGAACGTACTTCTACTTCGATGCCTTCCCTTTTTGCTAAATCAATTACAGATTTTCTAGTTACACCATCAAGAATACGTTCGCTAGTAGGTGCAGTAAGTAACGTGTCATTAATTCTAAAAAACACATTCATGGTACCTGCTTCTTCTAATTTCGTATGCGTGGCATCATCGGTCCAAATGATTTGTTGAAATCCTTCCTCATTTGCTAATTTAGTTGGATAAAATTGTGCAGAATAATTTCCAGCCGCTTTTGCAGCTCCAATTCCTCCATTAGCTGCTCTACTATAATGTTCGGCAATAATTACTTTAACTTCTCCCGAGTAATAAGACTTAGCAGGTGATAAAATAATCATAAACCTGTATTGGGTAGAAGGTTGTGCAATGACACCGCTTCCTGTAGCAATCATAAATGGTCGTATGTATAACGAACTTCCATTTTCATGTTTAACCCATGTTTTGTCTATATTAATAAGTGCCTTTAGTCCTTCAATAAAAACGGTTTCAGGTACTTCAGGCATTGCTAATCGTGTAGCACTTTTGTTAAAGCGTTCAAAATTTTGATCAGGTCTAAATAACCAAACGTCATTTGCTGCGTCCTTATAGGCTTTCATGCCTTCAAAAATAGCTTGTCCGTAATGAAATACTTTTGCAGAAGGATCTATTAAAAAAGGTTCGTAGGGTTTAATTTCAGGTTGTTGCCAAGCGCCATTTTTAAAATCGCAAATGAGCATATGGTCTGTAAATACAGAACCGAAAGTTAGGTTTTCAAAATCTACTTCATTTATTTTTGAAGTTAAACTTTTAGTAATTTTGATGTCACTTAGCATGATAATCGTGTAATTGGGTTTTGTCTCTGAATACAGAGCTACTTCGTTTGCGCAAAAGTAACTAAAATTATATTTGTTTTTTGTTTTATACTAAATAATTATTAACACAATTTGTGGTGGAAATGTGATAATTAATCCCTAAATTTGTTAGATAATCTTTGATTTACTAGGGTATGAAAAATAAGGTATTACTTCTGTCTTTTTTATGGGTTGCTTTAGCTTGTGGTGAGAAGAAATCGGAAGCTTCAAATCAGGTTTTTGGCGTTTTTGGCGATAGTATTCAGTCTGAAAATGCTTTAACAGCAAGTGAAATGTATACAAAATACAAGTCTTTACAAAAAGGAGATACGCTTTCCGTAAAATTTAAAACTACCATTAATGAAATATGTCAAAATAAAGGATGCTGGATGACTTTAGATTTAGGAAATAAAGAACAAGCATTTGTGAAATTTAAAGACTATGGCTTTTTTGTACCAATGAATGCGCAAAAAAGAGAAGTTGTTGTAGAAGGAAAAGCATTTATAGAAGAAACTCCTGTTGCCGAATTAAAACATTACGCTGAAGATGAAGGAAAATCTAAAGCCGCTATAGATAGTATTGTGGCTCCTAAAATAGAGTATAAGTTTTTAGCACATGGGGTTTTAATTGCAAAGTAAATGAGAAGTGTTTTTTTAGTTGTAGTGGTTTTATTTTTTAGTTGTAATTCAAATAAAACGGAAGAATCTTGTGAAAAGCCGAAAGAGGAGTTTCAAATGTATGAAGTTTCAGAAATGGCCGCTTTGATGGAACAAATGTATGTGGAAAATACACGTTTAAAAGAACGCATTGAAAAGAAAGATACACTGGGTCAATTTCCAACGTATTTTTTAAACATTGAAAAGGCAAAATTTACAAAAGGGAAGGAGCGAGATGTTTTTTTTAATGAACAGGCACAATTGTTTTTGAACGCACAGTCTGAAATTTATGCGGCAAAAGATACAAAAGTGGCTTATAACGGTATGGTTGACCAATGTATTGCTTGCCATGAAGTAAAATGCGGCGGACCTATTATGCGAATCAAGAAATTGTATATTAAATAATAGATGATAGTGAATTTGAGAGTTACGATTTGGGATTTATGACCTGAGGTTAAACCAAACGTAACGAAGCTAATTCACAATGGATAATTGATAACTTAGAATTGATTAGATTAACTTCTTAATTACTCTCAATTTATGTGTATGACGACCGGTGTCTACATTGTAAATGCCTAAATGGTCTATTCTATCAATACGAACTTTGCCTGAAGCATGAATGATGTAGTTATTTTCCATCATGATACCCACATGGATAATATTACCTTCTTCGTTATCAAAAAATGCCAAATCACCCGGTTCACTTTCTTCAATAAAACTTAGCGCTTCTCCTTGTGTGGCTTGCTGAGAAGCGTCTCTGAAGAGTTTGTGTCCGTTGAGTTTATAAACCATTTGGGTAAATCCTGAGCAATCAATACCAAAAGGCGTTTTACCTCCCCATAAATAAGGAGCATTTAAATATAAAAACGCCCATTTAATTAATTCACTTTTCGGTTTTACTCCATTTAACTGAGTGCCTTCAAATTGGTAATTTTGTGTATTGATTTCAGCATTTGCTAAGAAACGAACATCGCTTCCAAGGGGAATAGGAATGAGATTGTTGTTATTATAGGCTATAAAATCAATCAATTCACCGTTTAATTGATAAGGTAGGTTTTCAAGTGCGTTATATTGTTCTTCGGTTAGAGGTTGGAATTGTTTACTGTCAATCCAACCTTCATATTGGTCAAAAGCCGTACATATTTTTAACCATTTTGGAGTTTGTTCCAAAATAGAAAAAGAATCGCCAAAGAGTAATTGTGAAACAATCTCACTTTTATCATTGGCTTCCGCTCGAATAGGCACAATAGCTAAATTACAAATACCGAACATTTATAAGCTTTTTATTTTATTAATTAAGCTTTTTCAATAATAATTGCAGAGGCACCACCACCACCATTGCAAATTGCTGCTGCGCCTAATTTGGCGTTGTTTTGTTGCAATACGTGAAGTAAGGTTACAATAATTCTAGCACCAGAACAGCCTAGCGGATGACCTAAAGAAACTGCCCCTCCATTTACATTTATTTTGTCATTAGAAAGACCTAAAATTTTTGCATTGGCTAGTCCTACAACAGAAAATGCTTCGTTAAATTCGAAGAAATCAATATCAGAAATAGCTAAGCCAGCTTTATCTAACGCCTTTGGAAGTGCTTTAGCTGGAGCTGTAGTAAACCATTTTGGCTCTTGTGCAGCATCAGCATAAGATTTTATGTAGGCTAATGGTGTAAGGCCTAATTCATTTGCTTTTTCTTCACTCATTAATACTAATGCAGCGGCACCATCATTAATAGTTGAAGCATTTGCAGCCGTTACGGTTCCTTCTTTAGTAAAAACAGGTGCTAAAGCAGGGATTTTATCTAATTTTACATTCGTGAATTCTTCATCTTTGGTAACAAGAATTGGCTCTCCTTTTCTTTGAGGTACTTCCACAGGAACAATCTCTGTATCAAATTTACCAGCTTCCCATGCAGCAGCAGAACGTTGATAAGATTGAATAGCAAAATTATCTTGGTCTTCTCTTGTGATATTATATTCTGTTGCACATAAATCAGCACATACTCCCATTGCATTGTTGTCATACGCATCGGTTAAACCATCTTTTTGCATACCATCAATTAGCGATGTTGGTCCAAATTTCACCCCATTTCTTAAATGTACGTAGTGTGGAATTAAACTCATGTTTTCCATACCGCCAGCCACTACAATTTGTGCGTCGCCAGCTAAAATAGCTTGTGCGCCTTGCATGACAGCTTTCATTCCGCTAGCACATACTTTATTTACCGTAGTACAAGCTACTTCATTTGAAAGACCAGCAAATAATGCCGCTTGACGTGCAGGTGCTTGTCCATTACCTGCCTGAACAACATTTCCCATTAATACTTCGTCAACTAATGCAGGATCTAAATTTATTTTATGTAAAGCACCTTTAATAGCTGCTGCTCCTAATTTTGTGGCAGGTACACTTGATAAAGCGCCCATGAAACTTCCAATAGGTGTTCTAACAGCCGATACAATAACTACTTTTTTGCTCATTTTAATTATGTTTTATTTTTGCGAAAGTAATTAATTAATGTGTAATAGTAAAGTAAAAAAGGATATTTGACATATAATTGTACATTATATATTTGAAAACTTAAATAAATGAAAGATTACCTTGTGTTGTATATAGTTGATATATAGTGTATTTATGAAATAATGCTAAAAAAAAAGTAAAAAGTGTTGGAATTATTATAATGTTATGCTACATTTGCAACCGCAAAAAAAGTTAAGTTCTTTATACTAAAAACAATAGGAGAGGTGCCGGAGTGGTAACGGAGCAGATTGCTAATCTGTCATCGGGTAACCGATGCCAGGGTTCGAGTCCCTGTCTCTCCGCTTTTTTGTTTTCGGGGTGTAGCGTAGCCCGGTTATCGCGCCTGGTTTGGGACCAGGAGGTCGCAGGTTCGAATCCTGCCACCCCGACAATTTTCAACGGTATTTAGTTGAAATAAAAAATAATGGTCTCGTAGCTCAGCTGGATAGAGCAACTGCCTTCTAAGCAGTAGGTCTCAGGTTCGAATCCTGACGGGATCACAAAAAGCCTAGCATTTGCTAGGCTTTTTTGTTTGATATTAATTCAAATTAAATACAGAGAGTACAGGAAGAGCATTTGAATTAAAGTCCCATAACGCTTGGTTTTCCCAAGAAGAACCGTTTGTGGCAGTAGGTCCTCTGAATGCAATCCACTCTGCTCCCCAATAGCAATATCCCAAACCATTTGAACTTTGTTTCATGATGTTGTGAATAGCCGTTAAAAAATCTTTTTGACCTATTTCAGTCGCTGGATAGGTGTTAATCAATTGATTTTGAAGACCTACAATATTATTTGTGTAGTCATTATAATTCAGTGTAAATGGGTAAGCTGTTTCTGCAATGACTACTTTTCTATTATATGTTTGTCCTAATTGATTGATTGTGGTTTGTAGATTATCTAAACTTTGGCCGTGCCAAATAGGGTAATAGGAGAGTCCTATGTAATCGTAATTAAGATTATTAACTTTATTGAAAAAATAATCAGCTCCGATAAACCCTGCATAATGCAACATGATTTTAGTTGTATTAGATTTTTGCCTTACACTCGTAATGGCAGTGTTAACTAATTCTATGTATTGCGTTTCGTTACTTGACAATTTTCCTTCAGGCCAAAGCATTCCATCATTTGTTTCGTTACCAATTTGAATAATATCGGGATTAATTTCATCCATGATTTGAGAAGTGTAGGCAGAAACGGCATTACGTAAATTAGTGAAATTCATATTTTGCCAACTTGCTGGCTTGGTTTGCGCACTAGGATCTGCCCATGTGTCGGAATAATGAACAGTTAGCCATATTTTTAGTCCTAATTGTCTACATCGATTACTTAGCGTTTTTACTTCTGCTAATCCAGAATGTAAGTCGGAAGGAGTGTGCCAAAGGCGTAATCTAATTGTATTACATCCTGAATTTTTTAGTGTAAGTAGTGGGTCTTGTATTTGATTATTATTTTTATATAGGCCATTTTCACTTTCAATTAATGGTAAAAATGACATATCAGCAGCTTTAATAAAAAGATTGGGTGTAGTTGTATTTGTCTCTTCATTGTTCGATGAACAGGAAATTAAAATTAAAAAAAGAATACTACATATAATTTTATACATACTTTATTTTATTTAGAGTTCAAATAAAA
>NZ_CALFIG010000012.1 GCF_937876455.1 uncultured Flavobacterium sp. | reverse complement strand
CAAATTACAAATCTTTATTTGATTTAATGGAAGATTTAGTAGGACCACCTGATTTATTGATTTACTTACGAAGTTCAATTCCAAATTTAGTCAATCAAATACATAAACGAGGTAGAGATTATGAAAACTCTATTTCTATTGATTATTTGAGTCGATTGAATGAAAGATATGAAGCGTGGATTCAAACGTATGACAAAGGAAAATTAGTCATAATTGATGTAGATAATATGGATTATTTGAATAATCCCGAAGATTTGGGAAGTATTATTCAAAAAATTGACGCTGAAATACACGGATTATTTTAAAAAATTTAAACGCCTTAACCAAGGCGTTTTTTTATGCTTTATTTATTCATGGCATCAAATAAAGACAATATTTTAGTTTCTTGAGTTGGTTTTTGTGTCTTAATGATTTTTGGATTTCCAGGTACTAAATCAAAATAGTTTTCTTCAAAAAAAACACTATTTGCCTCTAAACACACGTTTTTTGCAAGTGTATTTGTTTTAAGTTCGATAAGTGTTTCGCCTACAATATTAATTTCAATAGTTGGTTTTTCAAGTTGTAACTCTTTTGGTTTTACAAAATAATGATAAGCAACGGTTTTTTTATGATTACTCATAAATACTAAAGCTAATACTGTTTTTTCTTTTTCAAATTTTGGCAAATCAGCATTCGAAATCTGCATACAAGTTGTATTTTTTTCAACGTCCAAAACACATTCTTTTGACGCAGTCCAAAGTTCGTTCCCAGAAAAATCAATCAATTTAACGGTTAATGTTCCAGATATTGCTTCTAAATTATCGTTACTGCCTATTATTGAAAGTCCCTTTGTGTTTTCTGTTACAGCTAAAAATAGCGGAGCAAAACTTTCTTTAACTTGGTAGTGTGCCGCTTTCCAATTGCCGTAATAATCTAAAGTACTCCAAGAAGTTACAGGCCAGCAATCGTTTAATTGCCAATATAAAGAGCCCATGCAATAGGGTTTTGCTAATCGGTGCGCTTCAATGGCGGTTTTCATACCATACGCTTGTAACAATTGCGAAACATAATTGTATTTTTCTACTGAACTAGGTACAGGAAAATCTCGTGCCATATATTCATTTATAGTTTCAAACCCAGTAGGATGTTTTTGATGATTTTTAAACGCTTCTGAAGTAATATTAAAATCTTCTTTAGACATTACTTTGTCTAATGTTTCCATATTTGGCATGCCTTGAAAACCATATTCACTCATAAATCGACCTACTTTTTTCTTATATATTTCAAATGGTTCTTTGCCCCACCAAACGCCCCAATAATGCGAATCACCTTGGGTTAAACTTTCTTTTTTGCCCCAACCAATGGATGGTGAAGAAGGCCAGTACAGATTTTTTTCTTTGGATAAAAGACTATCTAATGTTTGAGGAATGAGTTCTTGAAATACTTTTTTATAGTCGTTCCAAATTTTTGTAGAATCGGCTTGAGAATAATTAAATTGCTTTTGCCAACCCCAATTGTGCCACCCTTCATCATTTTCGTTATTGCCACACCAAATTGCAATACTAGGATGATTTTGTAAACGATTTACATTGTCAATTACTTCTTGTTTTACGTTTTCTACAAATTGTTCATCACCAGGATACATGGCGCAAGCAAACATAAAATCTTGCCATACCAAAATTCCGTTGGCATCACAAGCATTATAAAATTCATCATCAGCATATACGCCACCGCCCCAAACACGTAACATATTCATATTGGCTTTTCGAGCATTTTGAACTAATTCATCATAATTTGATGGTGTTTGTTTTGGTATAAAACTGTCTGGCGGAATATAATTTGCTCCTTTCATAAAAACAGGTTTTCCGTTTAATTTAAAATAAAAGCTTGTGCCAAATTCATCTTTATCTTGAATTAATTCAATGGTTCGAAGACCTATTTTTAAGTCTTTGTTATCTATGATTTTTCGATTTTGTTCCAATGAAAAATGAAATTCATATTGATGAGGAAATCCTAAACCATTACACCACCAGCGTTTTGGGTTCAAAATTTCATAGTGCATTTTTACTTTATTCGTTCCTTTTTTAAGATGAAATGTTTCTGATTTTTCATTAATTTTTAGTTGAATTGATTTTACTTCCGAAACACGAATTTCAGTTGTAAATTCTAAAATTGCTTTTTGGTCATTCAATTCAACTTGACTGTATTTTATGTTTTCAATTTTCGCCGAATTCCAAAATTTCAAATGTACTTTTTTCCAAATACCAGTGGTTACAAATCGTGGACCCCAATCCCATCCAAATTGATATTGCGCTTTTCGAACAAAAACACGTTCTTTTTCAGGTAACGTATACGATAATTTTTCGGCTTCTTCCTTTCCTTTTTGAACTGCCGATTGAAATACAATTTTTAGATGATTTTTACCTTTTTTAAGATGATTTTTCGCTGAAATTATCCATTTTCGAAACATATTATCTGCTTCTAAAACCATTTGACCATTAATATATATTGAAGCATAAGTGTCTAAACCCTCAAATTCTAATTCGATATTTTCATTGGAAATTTCTTTTTCAGATAATGAAAAGGTGGTTTCATATTCCCAGTTTTCATTTTCAATCCATTGCAATTGTTTTTCATTCGCTCCAAAAAACGGATCAGGAATTAATTGATTAGCAAATAAATCAGTTTGTACGGTTCCTGGAATGGTAGCTTTGTGTTTTTTAGTTTCGTTTTGCTTATTGAATGTCCAATTTTCTGATGACAAATTCCGATAAGAAGTTTGTCCCAAAACGGAATAGCAGATAAAAATTAGAAATAATGTTATTTTTTTAAACATATCAAATCATTTACGATTGCAATTTTTCCTTTAGTTGTGTAATTTCCAATGGATTCGCGATTTCACTTCCATCGGTAATTGCAGATGAATGATACCAATTTGCGCCAACGATTTTATTCAATTCAGAAATATTAGTTGAACGTAAACCGCCACCTGGCATAATTTCGATTCTATTTTTGGCTTGAACGACTAATTTTTTCAAAACTTCTTTGCCTTCTATAACATTAGAAAAAGTTCCAGATGTAAGAATCGTTGAAAAGCCACAAGAAATAACTTCTTCCAAAGCTTGTTCATAATTAGAAACAGTATCAAAAGCACGATGAAATGTACAAGGAAAAGGATATACTTCAGCTACTAACCTTTTGTTTTGCTCAATATTTATAGTATTATCTTCATTTAAAATCCCAAAAACAAATCCGTTAACGCCAATTTTTTTGATGGTTTCGATTTCCGATTTCATTTGATTAAATTCAGAATCCGAATAGCAAAAATTTCCACCTCTTGGACGAATCATAATATATAAATCGATTGTCAAATGTTCTCGAGCTTGTTGAATCATTTCGATTATTGGAGTAGTTCCACCAACCGAAATAGTAGCACATAATTCGATTCTATCCGCACCTGTTTTTTGAGCTAGTATTGCAGATTCGAGATTGAAACAAGCGATTTCGAGTTTTTTCATTATTTCAAAAAGTAATTGGCATCAATCAATTTATTTCCAGTTGCATCATGAACGGCATAATTGAAACCCCCTTGCACACAATAGGAACCATATTCTCCTTTTTTATTCAAAGCAATAAATCCAACTTGAATGTCTTTTAATTCTTTACCTCGATTTTGAGTTAGTTTTACGATGCGCATTACCGCTTCTTCACATGCCTTTTGAGGAGACAAACCTTGTCGCATTAATTCAACTACTAAATGACACCCCGAAATTCGAATAACTTCTTCGCCATGCCCTGTTGCGGTAGCGGCTCCTATTTCATTATCTACGTATAATCCTGCGCCAATAATTGGAGAATCGCCTACACGACCGTGCATTTTAAATGCCATGCCGCTGGTTGTACACGCACCTGATAAATTTCCATTTGCATCTAAAGCAATCATTCCAATAGTATCATGATTTTCGATATTCGCAATGGGTTTGTATTGACTTGTTTTTAACCATTCTTTCCATTCTTTTTCAGATTCTTCAACTAATAAATTTTCTTTTTTGAAGCCTTGTGAAAGCGCAAATTGTAACGCACCATTTCCTACTAACATTACGTGTGGTGTTTTTTCCATAACCGCGCGAGCTACAGAAATAGGATGTTTGATGTGTTCTAAACAAGCGACTGAACCAATGTTTGAAAATTCGTCCATAATACAAGCATCAAGTGTTACTTTTCCATCTCTGTCAGGACGACCGCCATAACCTACACTGCGTTCTGTAGGATCGCCCTCAGGTATTTTTACGCCCGCTTCTACTGCATCTAACGCACGACCATTTTTGCTTAAAACTTCCCATGCGGCTTCATTTGCTTTAATTCCAAAATTCCATGTAGAAAGAACAATTGGTTTTTGTGAAGTTTTTAATTCAATTTTATTTTCAGCCGTTTCAGTCGTGTTTTTGAAACTTGCAAGCGCCAATCCAGCCGTGGCTAAAGCGGTTTTCTTTAAAAAATTTCGTCTATTAGTCATGTTATTTTATTCTGTGAAAGAAGTTTTTCTATAATTGATGTTGTTGTTTTTTAGCCAATTTTCTTGTGCTTGTAAACGAGTTTTAAAATCAAGATAATTTTCTGATTTTGCTGTTCCCCATAAAACTTCAGACAAGGCGGACATTCTTGGCATAATCATATATTCGACTTGCTCAGGCGTTAGGATGTATTCTGTCCAAACATTTGCTTGCGCACCTAAGATGTATTTTTTTTCTTCTGTAGTAAGTTCTTTGGGCATTGGATTAAAATTATATACTTTTTCCAAAGATGTAAATCCACCAATGGCTAAAGGTTCGTTTTCAGGTTTTCCTTGGTAATGATCAAAGTAACAATGTGAGCCGGGTGTCATTACTACGTAATGTTTTTGTTTGGCAGCTGCAATTCCACCTTCGGTTCCGCGCCAGCTCATAACAGCTGCATTTGGGGCTAATCCGCCTTCTAGAATCTCATCCCAACCAATAATTTTTCGACCGTTACTATTTACAAATTTTTCGATTCGTTGGATAAAATAACTCTGTAATTCATGCTCGTCTTTCAATCCTTTTTCTTGAATAATTTTTTGACAATGCGCACAGGATTTCCATCTTGTTTTTGGGCATTCATCACCACCAATATGAATGTATTCGGAAGGAAATAAAGCCATTACTTCGGACAGTACATTTTCTAAAAACGTAAAAGTTTCTTCTTTAGGGCAATATACATCATCGAAAACTCCCCATTTTTTTCCTACTTCAAAGGTTCCACCCGTACAAGATAATTCGGGATAAGCAGCCAATGCAGCAAGTGAATGTCCAGGCATCTCAATTTCAGGAATAATTGTTATGTGCCAATGAAATTTCTCCAGGTTGCGGATAACTTCCCCCACCAACTAATGAAA
>NZ_CALFIG010000011.1 GCF_937876455.1 uncultured Flavobacterium sp. | reverse complement strand
TATCAAAGGTTAGCTATGAAATATTATTTAACAAAGAGTTTGTTTACTGGATTTGGTTTAAAAACTCATGGTGGGAGAGCGGAAGCAATAGAATTTACAGTAGGGGGTAGATTATGAAAAAAATAGTAGCATTATTTTTCATGTCATTAATTAGTAGTTGTGGCATTTCAGAGGATTGTTTTAAGAATAAAGGAGCCGTCAAAACTAAAATTATTGAAGTAGAAGGGTTTGATAAAATTAAAATTCACTCAGGAATTACTTTGGTAGTTAAGCAAGGAAATTTGTTTGAAGTAAAGGTAGAATCGGGTGAAAATATTATGTCTAATATTGAGGTGTCAAAAGAAAATGATTTTTTAGTTCTTAAAGATGTGTCAAGTTGTAACTGGACCAGAGATTATGAGACTGCAAAAGTTTATGTCACTGCACCTAATATTGTTGAAATTCATAGTAAAACGGAACAAAATATTAGTTCAGATGGAGTGTTAACATTCCCGACTTTGCGGTTGTTTTCTATTGATGCTGATGGAGAATCGGGTACGGGTGATTTTTATTTTACTATTCATAATTTACAAACAGTCATAGAAAGTAATCACATTTCTAATTTTTATATTTCGGGTCATTCAGATGAAATGTTATTGAATTTTTATTTTGGAAACGGAAGATTTTATGGTGAAAATTTTGAAGTGCAGCATATAAAAGTATTTCAAAGAGGGTCAAATGATATGATAGTAAAACCTATTGAAAGTATTAGAGGAACAATATATAGTACGGGAAATATTATATTAAAGAATAATCCACCTCTTATAGATATTAATCAACTTTTTTCGGGATATTTGATTTTGAATTAATGCGCAAGTTCTGTTATTGTGTTTTTTCTCTGAAAATTTTTTCTAGATTTTTACCTAAAACTTTCAATGATGCATCTTCCACAATTTTTCCGTGATGAATTATAATAATTCTATCACAAATCGCCTCTACTTCTTGCATGATGTGTGTAGACAAAAAAACCGTTTTGTCTTTCCCAATGTTTTTGATTAACTCTCTTATTTCAACCAACTGATTTGGGTCTAAACCTGTTGTTGGTTCATCTAAAATTAATACATCTGGATTATGAAGTAGGGCGGTTGCTAAGCCCACACGCTGACGGTATCCTTTTGACAATTGTCCTATTTTTTTATGACATTCTGGACTTAGACCTGTCAACTGAATTACTTCATCAATTTTACTTTTTGAAACATGATGTAACTCAGCATTAAATGCTAAATACTCTCTAACATATAAATCAAGATAAAGCGGATTGTGTTCGGGTAAATAACCAACAGACTGCTGTACTTGTATAGCTTGTGTAGCTAGGTCAAAACCATTTACAGAAGCCCCACCTTTATCTGCAGTTAAATAAGTAGTCAATATTTTCATTAAAGTGGATTTTCCCGCACCATTTGGACCTAAAAAACCAACAATTTCTCCTTTTTTTATAGAAAAAGAGATAGCATCCAAAGCAATTTGTTTGCCATATGTTTTTGTGATATTTTTTACTTCTATTGACATTAAATAGTTTTTAGCAAAAATAATAAAATAAAGTTATAGCACCATAGAATAAAAAAAGTAAAAAAATGATTTTTTGTTTAAATATTTTGTAAATTTGTTAAACAAAAAAATAATTGTGATGGCAAAGAAAAAAATACAACCCCTTGACCAAGAAAAAATAGTCTCTTTTTATACCGATTATGTACTTACAAATGGTAAGAAACCACATTCTGTTTATGAATTTTCAAAAAATAATGGTTTTGAAGAATCAGACTTTTATACTTTTTTTGCCTCATTTGAAGCATTGGAAGAAAACTTTTTTTCTAACATGTTTCACTATACAAAAGAACTAGTAGTTAATTCGCCCGATTATGCAGTTTATAATGCTTCTCAAAAGTTGTCTTGTTTTTACTTTACTTTTTTTGAAGTAGCTACAGCAAACAGAAGTTTTGTAACTCATTTATTGACACAAGAAACTTTTCCGCTCAAAAATTTAACACAATTAAAACAGCTGCGAAAAGATTTTCTAGACTATATAAAAACAGTCCTTGATACACCTTATAAAATTGAAAATCAAAAAATTACAACCATTCAAAATCGAGTAGTACACGAAGGAGCTTGGTTACAGTTTTTATCAATCTTAAAATATTGGATAGATGATTCTTCTCCTAATTTTGAAAAAACAGATGTGTTTATAGAAAAATCTGTTAAGGCTAGTTTTGATGTGGTTTATAATGTACCTGTTGAAAGTATTTTAGATTTCGGAAAATTTCTATGGAAAGAAAAATTTGGCTCATTTAATTCAAATAAATAATCTCTCGTGAAAAAAATAGATTCAATTCCAACCAATAAAATGGGACGTGTAGCTAAATTAGTTACAACGGGAGTAAAAGTAGGTGGGAATTATTTAAAATATTATGGTGAAAAGGCAGTTAATCCTAATTTAACAAAGGATAAACTTCATGAAAACAATGCTTCGGATATTTATGATGGATTAAAAGAATTAAAAGGAAGTGCGTTGAAAGTAGCGCAAATGTTGAGTATGGAAAAAAATCTATTGCCTCAATCGTATGTAGAAAAATTTTCTTTGTCACAATTTTCTGTTCCGCCGTTATCTGCCCCTTTGGTGCGTAAAACATTTAAAACTTATTTTAAGAAGTATCCTGAAGAAATATTTGAAGAATTTTCGGTTGATTCAATCAATGCTGCAAGTATTGGTCAGGTTCATAGAGCAAGAATTAAAGATAAACAACTTGCTGTAAAAATTCAGTATCCAGGAATCAGAGAAAGTATCAGTACGGATATCGCTTTAGTAAAGCCAATTGCTGTTAGAATGTTCAATTTGCAAGGCACTTCCGATGAGTATTTTCAAGAAGTAGAAGATAAGTTGACGGAAGAAACAGATTATTAATTAGAATTACTACAGAGTGAAGGTGTAAGAAAAGCATGTGCAGTAATCGAAAATTTAATATTTCCAACGTATTATCCAGAATTCTCATCAGATAAAATTATTACAATGGATTGGATGAATGGTGTTCATTTATCGGAATTTTGTAAATCTGAAGTAACGCAAGAAAAACGCGATAAAGTAGGTCAAACACTTTGGAATTTTTACATGTTCCAAATACATAAATTAAAAAAATTTCATGCCGATCCACATCCAGGTAATTTTTTAGTTGATAAAGAGGCTAATCTAATTGCGATTGATTTTGGTTGTATGAAAGAAATTCCCGATTCTTTTTATACGCCTTATTTTGAAGTTTCTACACCAGCATCACTAACAAATAATGTGTATTTCAAAGAAAAATTAATAGAATTAGAAATATTAAAACCAACAGATTCCACAAAGGAAACTGAATTTTTCACTCAAATGTTTCATGAATTATTGACAGTGTTTACCGAGCCTATTCATAAAAATGAATTTGATTTTTCTGATCCGATTTTTTTTGGAAAAATAGCCTCATTGAGCGAAAAATTTGCTAATGACAAGCAATTAAGAAAAATGAATGGAAATAGAGGATCTAAACACTTTATTTATGTTAATAGGACCTTTTTTGGTCTATACAATTTAATGTTTGATATCAAAGCTAAAATAAAGATTAACGATTTTGAAAAATATCTCGCATAAAGGAAATAAATCGTATTTGCCTAGCAAAATTTGTATTATGTGTGAAAAGCCGTTTTCATGGCGTAAAAAATGGAAAAAAAATTGGGACGAACTAAAATATTGTAGTCATGCTTGCAGAAAAAATAAATAAATTAAGTCTAATTCAAATTGACAGAATTATAGAAATGGCTTGGGAAGACAGAACCCCTTTTGAAGCTATTGAATACCAATTTGATTTGGCAGAAAAAGAAGTCATTCAATTGATGCGAAAAGTATTAAAACGCTCTTCATTTAATTTATGGCGAAAAAGAGTAAATTCAGGAGTAAGTCAAAAACATTTGCATAAACGTAATCCAGAAATTTCCCGATTTAAATGTGCATTACAACGACAAATAACAGGTAATAAAATTTCAAAAAGATAACAAAATAGCACAAATGAAAAAATATTTAATTATTGGAGGAAGTAAAGGTATTTCTAAAGAAATAGTAAAATTACTCACAGAAAAAGGACATTATTGTTATCTTATTTCCAGAACGGCACCAGATTTTGAGTATAACGGAACGCATTTTCCGTTAAATGTTTTGACAGATGACTTGCCAACATTAGAAACGTTAGATGGAATAGTTTATGGTGTAGGAACAATTAATCTAAAACCATTTAATAGACTAAGCACTGAAGATTTTCAAAATGATTGGCAACTAAATGTGATGGGGGCAGTCAAAGTAATTCAGTATTATCTCGCTCAATTGAAAAATGAAGAGCAAGCAAGTATTGTTTTGTTTAGTTCTGTTGCTGCGCAAAGAGGTATGCCTTTTCATGCAAGCATTGCAGCTGCGAAAGGAGCTGTTGAAGGATTAGTAAAAAGTTTAGCCGCCGAATTTGCACCAAAAATTAGAGTAAATGCAATTGCTCCTTCAATAACAGATACACCATTAGCTGCTGGAATTTTAAGAAGCGATTCAATTAAAGAAAATATGATTGCTAAGCACCCTTTAAAACGAATATTACAGCCAATAGATGTTGCTAAAACAGCTGTATTTTTATTAGGAGAAGATTCAAACGGCATTACAGGTCAAATTTTTATTCAAGATAATGGACTAATTTCTATCAGTAATTAACTTAAAGCTATGACAAAAAATCCAAAAATAGATAAAGCTACATTAGTTGCATTTTCAGTCGATGAAATAGGCGACAATCATTTGTTTACTACTGTTGAAACTCCAATGAAGGCTGATGCCTTTAAGATGACAGACCAGGAGAAAAAAGAAAAAATAGCTTTTCATTTCGCTGAAATTATGGAATTATTAGGGTTAGATTTAACAGATGATTCCTTAAAAGGTACGCCGCAACGTGTGGCAAAAATGTACGTAGACGAAATTTTTTGTGGCTTAAATCCAGCAAACAAGCCTAAAGTAGCTCTTTTTGAAAACAAATACCAATACAATCAAATGTTGATTGAAAAAGACATAACCTTTTATTCTAATTGTGAACATCATTTTGTGCCAATTTATGGTAAAATTCATGTTGCCTATGTATCAACAGGTAAAGTTATTGGATTGTCAAAAATTAATAGAATTGTTCAATATTTTGCTCAAAGGCCGCAAGTTCAAGAGCGTTTAACAATGCAAATTGCGTTTGAATTACAAGAAATTTTAAGTACCGAAGATATTGCTGTAATTGTTGATGCAAAACATTTATGTGTTTCTTCACGAGGCATAAAGGATGATACATCAGCGACCATTACAAACTATTTTGGAGGCATTTTTCAAAAATCAGAAAAAGTAAATGAGCTGTTACAATTAATTAAAAATTAATTTTAGTTATCTTTGTTATTAAATTTCAAAAATACGTAAAAGGTTAATCCCGACTTTTCGGGATTTTTTATTTGAGATATGAATACTAGAAAATGGTTAGATGATTTTCAATTAACACATCCGCTGGTAATAGCGGGACCCTGTAGCGCAGAAACGGAAGAACAAGTATTGGCGGTTTCTCATGCATTAAAAAATTCTGACGTGACTATTTTTCGTGCAGGTATCTGGAAGCCACGAACCCGACCAGGTGGATTTGAAGGGGTAGGGGAAATAGGTTTAAAGTGGTTACAAAAAGCAAAAGAAGAAACGGGACTGTTGGTTGCTGTGGAAGTAGCTAATGCCCAACATGTAAAGCTAGCGTTGCAATATGATGTCGACGTACTTTGGATTGGCGCAAGAACTACCGTAAATCCTTTTGCTGTGCAAGAAATTGCGGATGCATTAAAAAATTCAAATAAAATTGTTTTATTAAAAAATCCTGTAAATCCTGATTTATCATTATGGATAGGAGGAATTGAAAGGCTTCAAAAAGCAGGAATACAAAAATTAGGGGTTATCCATAGAGGTTTTTCTACGTATGAAAAAACAAAGTACAGAAATAATCCTGAGTGGCAAATTCCAATCGAATTACACAGTAAATTTCCAAATTTGCCATTGATTTGTGATCCGTCACATATTACTGGGAAAAGAAATATGATTCAAGAAGTTTCACAACAAGCCTTAGATTTAAGTTACGATGGATTAATGATTGAAACACATTGTAATCCTGATGCTGCATGGAGTGATGCTGCTCAACAAATAACTCCTGAAGTATTAAAACAGCTGTTTGTAGATTTAAAAGTTAGAAAAGTTTTTGATGAAACCACTGATTTTAATTCACGGTTAACGAATCTTCGCACACAAATTGATGAATTAGATTCAAAATTAATTACTATTTTAGCAAATAGGATGCAAATTGCAGATGCTATTGGTCAAGTAAAAAAAGAAAAGAATGTAGCCGTACTACAATCAAATAGATGGAATGAAGTCCTCCGCAGAATGATAGCAGAAGGAGAAGGTAAAGGATTAAGTGAAGAATTTATTCTAAAATTATACAAAGCCATTCATCAAGAGAGTATTGTTCATCAAGAAAAAGTTTTTAAAAATTAAATATCTTTCGTAGTATTGCATTGTTAAACTTTTATATTTTTAAAAATGAAAAAATTAATTTTTACTTTATTACTTATTATCAATTTTGTATCAGCACAAAATGATAAAATTTACAAGCATAATGGTGAAACAGTAGAAGGAACTGTTGTGCGATTAGACGAATATACAATTACGTTTAAATATACAAATGAAGATGCAGAAAATGTTGTAGGAAAGTATGCAATTGAAAAAATTGTTTATGGTAAAAGCGGAAGAACGGAAGAGATTACGGAAAAAATTACTATAAATGGTGAAGATGATTGGGAAAAAGTAGTTATTTTAGAAGATAAAGCTTACATCGCTGGATTGAAAAAAGGAGATGAAGTAAGAGGTAAAACAGGATTGATTAATTTTCAAACAGGTAATACAGGTGATAAAAAAGCAGAAAAAAAGTTAAAAATGGAGGCTGCAAAATTAGGCTGTCCTTTTATACTTTTAACAGCAGATAAAGCAACAGTTGGCGCTAATTCTAATCAATTAGGTGGATCACAAGTAATTAAAAAAGGAGTTGGTTACAAATATTAATCAATTTTTATCTTATTTTAAAGCTACTTTTAAGTAGCTTTTTTTATTTCAATTCCACTAGAAATAGTATATTTGTTCATTATGCCTCAATTTTTTAACTATTCATGACAGGAATTGTATATAAATCTACTGGTAGTTGGTACATCGTTAAAACGGAGCAAAATGATTTTGTGCCTTGCCGCATCAAAGGAAAGTTTCGGATAAAAGGGATAAAAAGTACAAATCCCATTGCCGTGGGAGATGTTGTTGATTTTGATATTGATGTCGGTGATGTAGCGGGCGTCTTTCCGCAACATTTTCTGGACGGTTCGCAACGTGGTGTAGCATTGGGCGTTATCCACAAGCGCGAT
>NZ_CALFIG010000010.1 GCF_937876455.1 uncultured Flavobacterium sp. | reverse complement strand
TAAAATGCCGCCATGACCAGGCATAATGTTTCCACTATCCTTGATACCAGCTTCTCTTTTGAATTTAGACTCTACTAAATCACCAATAGTTCCAAATATAGAAACTAATATTGCTGTAACAAGCCACAAAGTTACATTAAAAAATGTAAAATAATAACTTATTACTAATCCAGCTAGTAGTGTAAATAGAAGTCCGCCTATAAAGCCTTCTCTCGTTTTTTTTGGCGAAACGCGTTCTAATAGTTTTGTTTTGCCCCACGTTTTCCCAACTAGATAAGCAAAAGTATCATTGCACCAAATTAGTATAAATACGGAAATAACAATTTTGTATTCTGCAGGACTTTTGAAATTAGGAAGAAGAAGTAATAAAATAAAAGGAAGGGTTACGTATAAAAATAAGTGACTATATGTTTTATGATGTTGCGTAAAAGATTTATTCTTAAATAAATTAGTAATTAACAGTAAATTATACAAAAAGCACCCAATACATATATATGTAAATTGAATAGGAGAGGGAGGTGCTATAAAAACAGCTAAGGCTAATAAGGTGCCTAAGCCTATAAATATATAGGGGTATTTATAATTTGTCATTTTTGAAAATTCAAAAATGCTCAAACACATAAAAATAGTAAAAATGATATAAAAACTAACAGACGAAAAAAGTGTGCAAAAAACTAATAGAGCTACATAAACAGCTCCTGATAGGGTTCGAGTTAAAGTTTCATTCATTTTATAAATCTTCTAGTAGAAGTAGGTAAAGATTTTTGTGACAACTTCCATAATTTAAAAAATCATCTTCTGAGGTTTTTTCAAAATATTTTATGGCCGTAATATTTGTTGGGTATTCTTTGTCATATTTAGATTTAATACTTCTTAACCCATCGCCTTTTGACATTAATATTTGACTAGTTGATGCAAAAACTACAACATTTGCAGGTAATTCGTCTATTTTAAATTGCTTTAATTGTTTTGAAGAAAAAAGAATAGAACCTTCATCTGCAATTAGATTTTCACACGAAGTAAAGAAAAATGAAGGATTTTGAATGTCAGTATAGTTTAGTTTGTTTTCTTCTAAAAAGTTAAATAATCTGCTGTCAAAACAACAAACATCCCTTTCATACCAATCGTTTTCTTCTAAAATATTTTCAAAGTTTTCGTGTACTTCATTTATGTTTACACAATATATGAATTTACCACCATTTTCTCTGAATTTGAAAGTAAACAATTCGTCAACAGGTAATATTTCGTCTGGCAAAAATTGACTTTTATTGTCGATTTTATCCTGATTTTCATTTTCGCTTTGAGTACCAAATATTTTTTTAAAAATATTCATGTTTTTCTTCTAAATGATTCTTAACTTCCAAATATAAAAAAATCTTAGTTCCAAAAAACATTTGAACTAAGATTTTTTCATTTTCGAACTAAATTTTATTCAATTAAAGGTTCTTCTGCTATTTCGAAAGGTCTTTTTCCAAAAATATTTTCTAAATCATCTTTGAAAATTACTTCTTTTTCAATTAAAATGGAAGCTAATTCTTCTAATTTTTCTCTATTTTCTGTCAAAATTGTAATAGCTCTTTGATATTGCTCTTCAATTAGTGTTGAAATTTCACTATCAATTACCTTAGCAGTTTCTTCAGAATAAGGCTTAGAGAAATTATAATCACTTTGACCCGTAGAGTCATAATAGGTAATATTTCCCAATTTGTCATTAAGACCATAAATAGTTACCATGGCTCTTGCTTGTCTAGTTACTTTTTCTAAGTCGCTTAAAGCGCCGGTTGAAATTTTATCAAACACTACTTTTTCTGCTGCACGACCACCCATAGTAGCGCACATCTCGTCAAGCATCTGTTCTGTTCTAACAATTTGTCTTTCTTCAGGTAAATACCATGCTGCCCCTAAACTTTGCCCTCTAGGTACTATCGTTACTTTTACTAATGGAGCCGCATATTGTAACATCCAGCTTACTGTAGCGTGTCCAGCTTCATGAATGGCAATTGCGCGTTTTTCTTCAGGAGTAACAATTTTGTTTTTCTTTTCTAATCCGCCAACAATTCGGTCAACGGCATCCAGAAAATCTTGTTTGTTTACACCTTTTTTATCCTTTCTCGCGGCAATTAATGCTGCTTCATTACACACATTAGCAATATCTGCTCCAGAAAAACCAGGGGTTTGTTTGGCTAAAAATTCAGTGTCTAATTCTTCTAATTTGGTAATGTTTTTTAAATGTACTTCAAATATTTCTTTTCGTTCTCTAATATCTGGTAAATCCACATAAATTTGTCTGTCAAAACGTCCTGCACGCATTAAGGCCTTATCTAAAACATCAGCTCTATTTGTTGCCGCAAGAACAATAACGTTAGTATCTGTACCAAAACCATCCATTTCGGTTAATAATTGATTCAATGTGTTTTCACGTTCATCATTACCACCTGAAAAATTATTTTTACCTCTTGCTCTACCTACCGCATCAATTTCGTCAATAAATATTATGGCAGGAGCTTTTTCTTTAGCTTGTTTAAATAAATCTCTAACACGCGATGCACCCACACCTACAAACATTTCTACAAAATCAGAACCCGATAATGAAAAGAAAGGTACTCTAGCTTCGCCAGCTACTGCTTTAGCTAGTAATGTTTTTCCTGTTCCTGGAGGGCCTACTAGAAGTGCTCCTTTTGGAATTTTTCCACCTATGCTTGTGTATTTTTCAGGGTTTTTTAAGAATTCTACAATTTCTTGAATTTCTTCTTTTGCACCTTCTAGTCCGGCTACATTTTCAAATGTAACTCGGGTGTCATTTTTTTCATCAAATAATTTAGCTTTAGATTTTCCTATACTAAATATTTGTCCGCCACCGCCGGCACCGCCTCCCATTCTTCTTGACATAAAATAGAAAAACCCAATAATTAAGAATGTTGGCAGCAAGAAAGTGATGATTTCTCCCCAGTCGCTCGTTGTTTTGAAATTATAGTTTGCTAATAATTTTTTTGCCTTTGCTTCATCTAATTTTTTTTGAAACAATTCGGCTGAACCAATACTTTCAATTACATAGTGTGGACCCGTTTTATTGGTTGATTTAAAAACACTATTTTGGCTTTTTTTAAGTTGGGGATTTGCAAGTCCTCTTTGATTCAAAACAATTTCAGCTGTTTTGTCATTATAAACCACAACTTCCTGTATCTCATTTTTTTGAACTAATTCTTCAAATTTTGAAATTGATATTGGCTCAGGAAAGCCTAATGAAAAGCTTTTATCAAAAAAATTGATGGCTAAGAAGAGTAAAATAATTAGTGTTGGAAAAAACCAAGGACCAATTTTGTATACTTTAATTTTTGGTTTATTGTTTTCTGACATAGGTGCTTAAAATTTATTTTCTAATGATGTGATTTTAGCATCACCCCAAAGACTCTCGATGTTATAATATTCTCTAATGTGTTTTTGAAATACATGAACTACAATACTTACATAATCCATTAATACCCATTCTCCATTGTCTGTTCCTTCTACGTGCCACGGCTTATCTTTTAATTCCTTTGAAACTCCTTTTTGTACCGAATTTACGATAGCATTAACTTGTGTGTTTGATGTACCATTGCAAATTACAAAATAATCACACACTCTATTGTCAATTCCTCTTAAGTCTAATATATCAATATCTAACCCCTTTACATCTTCAATTCCTTTGATTATACTTGCTAGTAAATCATCTGTACTGTTATTTTTTTTTGTCATCTATTATTTTTTCGTTTTTTGCAAAGGTATCATTTTTTGTTTTTACTTTTGAAACAAAGTTGAGTACTAACAAAAAATTCTACTATGTATATTATCAAACTCAGTGCCATTGATTCAACAAATTCTTATTTAAAGGAATTGGTATCACAAAATACTGTGGAAAATTTGGCTGTAGTTTGGACCACTAATCAAACGAATGGGCGAGGTCAAATGGGAGCAAATTGGATTTCTGAAAAAGATAAAAACCTTACTTTCAGTGTATTGATTAAAAACATGCTTCATGATAGCAATAAAATTTTTGACTTAAATGTTTGTGTTGCCGTCACACTTATTGAGGTTTTAGAAAAATATAAGTTAGTCAATTTAGCTATAAAATGGCCTAACGACATTTTGGCAGATAAAAAGAAGATTTCAGGGGTCTTAATTGAGAATAGTTTTAAAAGCACGGGTGAAATTTTATCAATTGTAGGAATAGGTATCAATGTAAATCAAGATGATTTTTCTGGGTTACCTCAAGCATCTTCCTTAAAAAAAATGACAGGTCTATCATGGAATGTGGAAGAATTATTGCATCTTTTTTTACAGCAATTTGAAACTAATTTAGAGGTATTTCAAAATCAAGCTGAAGGTTTTTTTTGGGATAAATACCATCAGTATTTATTTAAAAGAAATCAACCGGCAGTTTTTGAAATGTTAGATAAAACTAGGTTCATGGGTAGTATTCAAGAAGTTACAAAAAATGGATTGCTCAGCATAAAACGTGAAGATGACACTATGGAAGAATTTGAAGTTAAATCTATAAAACTTTTATTCTAACTAACATTTTACAAAGGTTTGTTAAATAACCTAAAAATTCTTCTTAAATATGTACATTTGCATTGGTTTAAAAAAAGCAAATTATATGTTACAAAAAATACTCGCACCACTTTATTCTACACGTTTAATGGCCATTTTGTTTATTGTTTTTGCCGCTGCAATGGCTGCTGGAACATTTATTGAAGATGCTTACAATACTGATACCGCTCGAATTTTAGTTTATAATGCTTGGTGGTTTGAATTAATTATGGTGTTTTTTGTGATAAATTTTTTTGGAAACATTAAAAGATATCAGTTGTATAAGAAAGAAAAATGGGCTACACTTTTATTACACCTTTCATTTATTTTTATAATTATTGGTGCATTTGTTACACGATATATTAGTTATGAAGGGATGTTGTTAGTAAGAGAAGGAGCTTCTTCAAATATTGTATACTCTGACATGCCCTATATTACTGCTTTTGTTGATGGCAACTATAAAGGTGAAATGAAGCGAAAAACGATTGAAAAACAGGCACTTTTTTCTAAAGCAGTAAAAAATTCGTTAACAATTTTTGATGATTTTGATGGAAAACCTTTTACCATTGAACTACAAGAATTTATTTTAAATGCTAAACAAACGTTTAAACCAAATTCAAAGGGAAAGATTTATTTAAAACTAGTTGAAGCTAGTCAAGGAAGCAGAAAAGAGCATTTTCTTTTAGAAGGAGAAGTAAAAAGTATTTCTAACTTATTATTTGCATTTAATAAAGCAACTCCTGGCGCCATTAATATTACTGCAAAACAAGATAGCTATACTATACAAACGCCATTTGAAGGTAATTACATGCGAATGGCAGATAAAAAACAAGGCGTCGTTCAAGCAAATAGCTTGTCTGAATTGCAATTCCGTTCGTTATATAATGTAGGTGGTATTCAATTTGTTTTACCGGAATTACCTGTAAAAGGAACTTTGGCATTAGAATCTGATGAGAATTATAAAGATAAAAATACAGATGATGCAGTTGTTTTAAAAGTGACTTCTGAAGGAAAAGAAGAATTAGTAACACTATTTGGTCAAAAAGGAAAGCAAAGTGAGCCTAAAAGTTTTAAATTAGGAGCGTTAGAATTTACATTACTATATGGTAGTAAAATTCATCAATTGCCTTTTTCAATTAAATTAGATGATTTTATTGCTGAAAAATATCCAGGAACAGAGAAGAGTTACGCTTCTTTTAAAAGTAAAATTCAAATACAAGATACACAAGAGAATAAAACAGTTAAAGATAGTGTGTACATGAATCATGTTTTAGATTATCGCGGGTTTAGATTTTTTCAGGCAGGTTTTGATCCTGATGAACAAGGTACGCATTTGTCTGTGAATCATGATTTTTGGGGAACTTGGATTACTTATATTGGTTATTTTCTATTGTACTTTGCTTTAATGGCTATACTTTTTGATAGAAATACCCGTTTTGCAGATTTAAAGAAAAAACTAGATAAAGTGAGAGGCAAAAAGAGCGTCTTCACCATGCTTTTTTTATTTTTCTCATTTGTTGGAATGGCTCAAAAAAATAATTCTACGCATACTCACGATACGAAACTAGTGCAAAAAATGCCGACTTCTGAAGAAGCTTTAAAATACATCAAAAAATATAGTATTCCCGAAGAAAAAGCAGCTGAGTTTGGTAAACTAGTTATTCAAGATGAGGGAGGAAGAATGAAACCTATTAATACGTTCTCATCAGAATTACTTCGAAAAGTATCAAAAAATGATTCATACGAAGGCTTGACTTCTGATCAGGTATTTATTTCAATGAATCAATTTCCACAATATTGGGTGCACGTTCCTTTAATTTATTTGAAGAAGGGGAATGATAGTATTCGTAATCTTTTAGGAATAGATAAAGAAGCAAAATATGCCTCAATGATTAATTTCTTTGATGCACAAGGCAATTATAAAATTGAAAAACAAATAGAAGAGGCTTACAAAGAGTCTATACCCAATCAGTTTCAAAAAGATTTTATAGAGGCAGATAAAAAAGTTAGATTACTTAATCAAGCCTTGAGTGGTGAAATTTTGAAAGTGTTTCCGTTGCCAAAGGATAAAAATAATAAATGGGTTTCTAATTTAGAACTTAATCATGCCACAAATACACCTTTAGATATTGTTAAGAATGCTTTGCCCTTTTATCTGAATGAATGTGTAAACGCCACACAAACTAAAAACTATAAAGTGGTGGACCAACTTTTGAAAGGAATTAGCGATTATCAAAAGAAATTTGGCGCAAAAGTGATGTTGTCAGAGGAAAAAATCAATACAGAAATTCTATATAATAAATATGATATTTTTAAGAAGTTATTTTCATGGTATTTGTATGCAGGTGTTTTGATGTTGGCTTTTTGTATTGTACAAATTTTTAAAGACTCAAAATTCATAAGAAGAACAATCAACTTTTTTCATATATTAATTGGTTTCTTTTTCTTGCTACACCTAGCAGGATTAATTGTTAGATGGTATATTTCGGGTCACGCACCTTGGTCTGATGCATATGAAAGTATGATTTATGTGGCTTGGGCAACGATGTTTTTTACTTTAACTCTAGGATTTGGAAATCCATTATGGCTTTTTATTTTAACTAAACATAGGCTAATACAAAAATCTTCTATTACTGTCGCTGCTGGAACTTTTGTCACAGCCATTATCTTAATGGTAGCGCATTGGAATTGGATGGATCCTGCTATAGGAAATTTACAACCTGTTTTAAACTCGTATTGGTTAATGATTCACGTAGCGGTTATTGTAGCGAGTTATGGTCCTTTTACGTTAGGAATGATTTTGGGCTTAGTGGCTTTGTTTTTAATGATTTTTACCAATGCAAAAAACAAGCAAAAAATGGATTTAACCATTCAAGAAATTACTTATATTAATGAAATGGCATTGACTGTGGGACTTGTTATGTTAACAATAGGTAATTTTTTAGGAGGACAATGGGCAAATGAAAGTTGGGGACGTTATTGGGGTTGGGATCCAAAAGAAACTTGGGCATTGATTAGTATTATGGTGTATGCGTTTGTAATTCACGCACGATTTGTTCCTGCTTTGCGAGGTAAATGGATTTATAATGTAATGAGTGTTTTCGCGTTTGCTAGTATACTAATGACTTATTTTGGTGTAAACTTTCATTTAAGTGGTATGCATTCTTATGCTTCAGGTGAAAAACAAGCAGTAGAAATTTACCTATATATAGCTTTAGCTGTTGTATTTATTGCAGCAATTGCTTTTTGGAAACATCAAAAATTTTATAAAAAATAAACGGCATGAGAATAGTAACATTTTTTGTACTCCTTTTTATTGGGTTAGTAGCATGTTCGCAAACACCCAAAACGACAGTAGTTTCAGAAATTAACCATTCAAAACAAACTGATAATCTAGTAATGGATACAAATACAATTTATGATTTTAAAGTTAAAGATTTAGCAGGTGATGCGTTTGATTTTGCTACTCTAAAAGGTAAGAAAATCTTAATTGTAAACACCGCTTCAGAGTGTGGTTTAACCCCTCAATATGAACAATTGCAAGCCGTTTACGAAGCATATAAAGATAAAAATTTTGTTATTGTAGGTTTTCCAGCAAATAATTTTGGTGCTCAAGAACCAGGAACGAATGAACAAATTTCTACGTTTTGTAAAAAGAATTATGGGGTAACATTTCCCATGATGGCAAAAATTTCGGTTAAAGGCAGTGATATGCATCCCATTTATCAATTTTTAACACAAAAAACTAAGAATGGATTACAAGATAGCGAAGTACAATGGAATTTTCAAAAATATTTAATTGATGAAAACGGACATTTAGTAAAAGTAATTTCGCCAAGAACACTTCCTACAGATACTGAAATCATTAATTGGATTGAAGGGAAATAATATAGTACACAGTCTCAGTCTCAGTATGCAGTATTTGTTGACTATGAGTGAAAATTGTGATTAATTTTAAAGCATCTTTTGTACAATAACAGAATGTAGCCAACGGTTAAATTTGTATCCTGATTCTTTAATAAACCCCACTTCTTCAAAACCATATTTTTTGTGAAAAGCAATACTATTTGTGTTTTCTGAGTCTATTACTCCAATCATGGTGTGTAATTCTTGCTGTTTAGCTAGTTTGATTAATTCGGTTAATAAAGCTTTACCAACGCCTATTCCTATTGCTTTTTTATGGGCATAAACAGAATGCTCAACGGTAAATTTATAGGCTTCTCTTAAACGAAATTCACTGTAATAGCCAAAACCTACTAATTGTCCGTTTAGTGTAGCTACTAAAATGGGAAATCCTTTTTTTAATTTATCATCAAAAATGGCAAGTTGATTTTCTAGTGTCCTAGGATTATAGTCATACAAAGCGGTTGAGTGTAAAATAGCATCGTTGATGATGTCTAAAATAGCATCTGTATCTTCAACTTGATAAGGTCTGATTTTTATTTCCATAGTTCAAAAGTAGTATTTTTGATTTAAACAGTATAATTATACTCAGCAACTTTGTAACTTTGTAGCTTACAACCTAAAAACAATGATGCATCCTAAAATTCCTTTAACGCAAAATCTTATTGAGATATTTAAACAAAAAGGAGTCCAACATATCGTAATTTCACCAGGGTCAAGAAATGCACCTTTGATCATTGGATTTACTGCTAATCCATTTTTTACTTGTTATAGTATTGTTGACGAACGTTGTGCTGCATTTTTTGCTTTAGGAATGGCACAACAATTGCAACAACCCGTTGCTGTAGTTTGTACATCGGGTTCTGCACTATTAAATTATTACCCTGCTGTTGCGGAAGCATTTTATAGTCAGATTCCCCTACTTATTGTTTCAGCAGATCGACCACAGAGTAAAATAGATATTGGAGACGGACAAACGATACGTCAAGAAAATGTATTTGCAAACCATTCCTTATATAATGCTAATCTAAATGAAGAAGCTTCAGAAGAAAATGATTTAAAAATACAAGAAGCTGTTTTTTATGCTGTTTCAAAAAAAGGGCCTGTACATATTAATGTTCCTTTTGAAGAACCTTTATATGAAACTACTGAATTTCCACATGGAGCTCCTGTTTTAGTTGATTTAATACAAAAAGAAGAAGCTTTTAAACTTGACAAATGGATTCAAGAAAAGTGGCATTCCACTTCTAAAAAAATGATACTAATAGGCGAGTTAGCACCTAATTCACTTTCTGAAACAGTTATTCAATCGTTAGTTTCAGATCCTTCGTTAGTTGTACTTATTGAAAAATCAGCAAATTTACATCATGTTCAATTTATTGACAAAATTGACACATTGATTACCCCTTTAAATGAGCAAGAATTAACTGTTTTAAAACCAGAAATTTTGCTCACATTTGGCGGAATGGTAGTTTCTAAACGTATCAAATCTTATTTAAGAAAGTTTCAGCCACAAGCACATTGGCATGTAGATGAATTACGCGCATATGATACTTTTGGTGCCTTAAAAGAACATTTTGTAACACATCCAAATACATTTTTAGCTCAATTATATGCACATCTACCAGAAAAACAATCGGACTATGCTACTACTGTTTTAGCAATTTGGCATAAAAAAATACAAAAGCATCAGGCGTACTTAACAGAAATGCCTTATTCTGATTATAAAGTTTTTGATTTTGTGAGTAAGCATTTACCAACACATTTTCAATTACAAGTTAGTAATAGCTCAGCAATACGTTATGTGCAATTATTAGATTTTTCTTCACTTACAAGCATATATTGTAATCGTGGTACAAGTGGTATTGACGGAAGTACTTCCACGGCTATAGGTGCTGCAGTACAAACGACCAACCCCGTTTGTTTGTTAACGGGCGATATTAGTTTTTTCTATGATAGTAATGCGCTGTGGAACAATTACATACCTCGTAATTTTAAAATTATAGTCATCAATAATAGTGGTGGAGGAATTTTTAGAATCCTTCCGGGACATGAAGAAACAGAGACGTTTAACACATACTTTGAGACTTCACATGAATTATCCGCTGAGCATGTGGCAAAAATGCATGGTTTGTCTTATTTTAAAGCTTCTGATTTTAGTTCTCTTCGCTCGGTTTGGAATGCTTTTATTGCTGAATCAACACCAAGTATTTTAGAAGTATTTACGCCAGAGAAAGAGAACGATAAGGTATTATTGGGTTATTTTACGGCTCTAAATTAATTGGTATTTATTTGATAAAATTTTTCGTGTTAGGTAAATTAATATAATTTAAATACCTGATTATAATGTATTTAAAATTAGTTTATTTCTTTTCTTTCCCCGGTTTATAGGTAAATTTTTCTACTGGATTGGTTTTTGTGTTTTTTGGTTTACTAAATTTTGTTTTTTGTTTTTTTTGTTCAGCAACAACTTTTTTATCGGGAGATGATGGGGTAGCTACTTCTTTATTAAATTGAATTTTATTTTCTGTGTGACTTTTAATTACGGCTAATGGATTTTTTGGGTTTTCTTTTGTGCCTCTTAAATAGATAACTAATCCATTGAGAAAGTTTCGTAAAATTTGATCTCCACAGTCAACATATTTTGGGTGGTCTTCGTTTCTAAAAATATTGCCAATTTCACCTTTTGAGATTCTAAAGTCGACCAATTCTAATATTTCTACGATTTGGTCATCACGTAGTTGTAGTGCAACACGTAGTTTTTTAAATATATCGTTATTTGTCATTTTTTATTTTGTTGTCGCTTGAATTAAAAAAGCCAAAGATACGCTTTTGCAAATTGTTCACGCCATAATTTTTCATTATGTTCACCGCCTGTAATAATTACTTTTTTTGTCAACATTTTACAGGTACATCTTTTTGTATTAACCAAATGAATAATTTCGTTACAATCCGATACCATATTTTCACTTTCATGGTCACCACACATAAAATATAATTTTGCATTTAAATCTTTTGTTTTTTCAGTTAAATCAATGATTTCTTTTTTATTAATCCAAAAAGCGGGTGAAAACACTCCCGCTTTTCCAAAAATTTCAGGATATTTTAAAATGGCATAATATGAAAGTAGACCTCCCAAGGAGCTGCCCATGATACCCGTATGATTTTTGTCAACTTTTACTGAATAATGTGAATCTATATAAGGTTTTACAACCGTTACTATAAATTCTAAATAAGCATCTGCATTTCCACCACCATATTTTTCATTTTTATAGGGAGTTAATTCATTTATTCGATTAGCATTTCCATGTTCAATACCTACTACAATAGTTTGAGCATGAAGACTATCTAATGTTTCATCAATATTCCATTCTCCTGAAAATGATTTTTTTGAATCAAATAGATTTTGTGCATCATGCATATAAAGCACGGAGAATTTTTTAGAATTGCTTTTGGAAAGGAGGGGTATATAAATCCAAATTTTCTTGGTTATATGTAGGGATTCAGATGAAAGTGTAATGGAGTCTAACGTATGTTGCCCCAGAGCTTGCATTGAAAAAAATAAGTAAAGTAGTATAAAATAGTAAAATTTCATTAGTATATTTGGCTTTTTAAGATTATAAAATTAAGATAATAATGGATAGTCATCAAGAAAAATTAAGTTTATTACAAGAAATGATTGCTTTTGCCCTTGTAGATGGGGAGTTACACGATAATGAATATGATTTTATTGAAGTTGTTGCGCATGAATTATCCATAGATAAAGTGGCTTTATTAGAATTGTATAAAAATAAAACAGCTGTTCAAGTAATTAAAGATGAGTTTAATCGAATTTGTCAATTTTATCGTTTGGCTCTATTAATGCAATGTGATGGTATATTGCATGAACGAGAACAAGTGAAAATAAATGAAATAGGGATTCGTATGGGGCTGAATCCTTTTGCAATGAAGCGCATTTTACATCTAATGCAAACAAATAAAAAAGGTGTTATCGATGGGCAAACACTTTTAGCAATTTTTTCTGAACAATATAATTAAGTAATTACAGCTTTTCTTGCAATGTTTTTATTTCGTCTCTTAATTTAGCAGCTTGCATAAAATCAAGTTCTTTAGCTGCTTTTTCCATTGCTTTTCTTTTTTCTCTAATTCTTTTTTCAATTTCTGGTTTAGCTAAATATTCTGTTGGTTCCTCTGCGGCTACTTTAGGAGTATCTGAATAATTAAAACTTGCTATTTGATTCTTGCTTAAAGCATTATCAATTGACTTATTTAAAGCTTGTGGGGTTTTATTATGTTTTAAATTATAGGCAATTTGTTTTTCTCTTCTATAATTCGTTTCATCAATAGTTCGTTGCATTGAATTGGTGATTTTATCGGCATACATAATTGCTTTTCCATTTATATTTCGAGCCGCACGACCGACGGTTTGTGTTAAGGAACGGTGACTTCTTAAGAAACCTTCTTTGTCTGCATCAAGAATTGCAACCAAGGAAACTTCTGGCAAATCTAATCCTTCACGAAGCAAGTTTACACCTATTAATACATCATATAATCCTTTTCGTAGGTCTTGCATGATTTCAACACGCTCTAATGTGTCTACATCTGAATGAATGTACCTACATCGAATAGAAACCTTAGTTAAGTATTTTGCTAATTCCTCAGCCATTCGTTTGGTTAATGTTGTGACTAATACACGTTCGTCTGCTTCACATCGAAGTTGAATTTCTTCAATTAAGTCATCAATTTGATTGGCACTAGGTCTGACTTCAATTATGGGGTCTAATAACCCTGTGGGACGAATTACTTGTTCCACATAAATACCTTCGGTTTTTTGTAGTTCATAATCGGCAGGGGTAGCAGAAACATATACTACCTGGTTTTGTAGTGCTTCAAATTCTTCAAATTTCAGTGGTCTGTTATCCATGGCAGCAGGTAAGCGAAAGCCATATTCTACTAAGTTTTCTTTTCTGCTTCTATCTCCACCATACATAGCATGAACTTGAGAAATCGTTACGTGGCTTTCATCTACTACCATCAAGTAATCGTCAGGAAAATAATCTAATAAGCAAAAGGGTCTAGTTCCAGCTTCTCTTCCGTCTAGGTAGCGAGAATAATTTTCTATACCAGAACAATAGCCTAGTTCACGAATCATTTCTAAATCAAAATTAGTTCGTTCTTCTAATCGTTTTGCTTCCAAATGTTTGCCAATTTCTTTAAAATAATCTACTTGTTTTACTAAATCTTGTTGAATAGCCCAAATAGCATTTTGTAAGACATCTGGTGAAGTAACAAACATATTGGCAGGATAGATATTTAATTTTTCATATCGCTCTATCACTTGCGAGGTTTTAGCATCAAAAGCTTCAATTTCTTCAATTTCATCTCCAAAAAAATGAATTCGAAAAGGTTCGTCAGCATAGCTAGGAAAAATTTCGACAATATCACCCTTAATTCTGAAGTTTCCTGCTGTAAATTCGGCTTCTGTTCGCGCATACAAACTTTGTACTAATCGATGAAGTAATTTCGTTCTCGAAATTTGTTGACCACTTTCTACACTAATGACATTTTTTTGAAATTCGACAGGATTTCCAATACCATATAAACAAGAAACTGAAGAAACTACCAATACATCTCTGCGTCCAGAAAGTAGGGCAGACGTAGTACTTAAACGTAATTTTTCTAATTCTTCATTGATGGATAAATCCTTTTCTATGTAGGTACCTGTTACAGGAATAAAAGCTTCTGGTTGATAGTAATCATAATAAGAAACAAAATATTGAACCGAATTATTTGGAAAAAATTGTTTAAATTCTGAATATAATTGTGCGGCAAGCGTTTTGTTGTGTGCTAAAATTAGCGTAGGTTTTTGTACTTGTTCAATTACATTTGCGATTGTAAATGTTTTTCCAGACCCAGTAACGCCAAGTAAAGTTTGATATTTTTCACCCTCAACAATTCCAGTAGCTATTTTTTTAATAGCTTGTGGTTGATCGCCTGTAGGCTTGTAATCTGATACAACTTGGAATTTCATAGCTAATTCAGTTTTTCAGCTAAATAGTTGCCTGTTAATGATT
>NZ_CALFIG010000009.1 GCF_937876455.1 uncultured Flavobacterium sp. | reverse complement strand
TTATTTTGAAACAGATTTAAATCAAATTTTATCAGATAAAAGCCTTGATTCTTCCAAAAAAATTGAAAAAATTCTTGAGTTTGTAAAAAGTAATGTCAAATGGAATGAATACAATAGTATTACTGTTGATAAAGGTGTAGTAAAAGCTTATAAAGAAAAGACGGGTAACACTGCAGAAGTAAATTTTGTTTTAATTTCAATGCTTCGAAAAGCTGGATTTGATGCTAACCCAGTTGTATTAACAACTAGAAGTAAGCCTATAAATTTATTTCCAAGTAGAACAGCATTTAATTATGTAATTTGTGGTATTGAGATTGATAATGATGTTATCCTTTTAGATGCAACCGATAAAAATTCTAAAGTTGATGTTTTGCCAACGAGAGCTTTAAATTACATAGGTAGAATCATTCGAGAAAATGGTACTTCTTCACAAATTGATTTGTCTCCCAAAAAACCAGCAAAAGAGAATACTATGGTTTTCGCATTAATTGATGATAAAGGAAATGTAACGGGAACCATTAAAGAACAACTTTCCGAGAGAGCTGCATTTGTTTTTAGAGATAAAAATGGAACTGTTTCAGATGAAAATTACTTAGACAAATTAGAAAAAGAATATCCAGGTTTTGAAATTTCCGACTATAAGATTGTAAATAAATTAGATCCACATTTACCTATTAGTAAAGAATATCAATTTACTAATACTAACGCCTCTGAAATTATTAATGATAAAATTTATTTTAAACCTTTAATGAATTTTGGGATTTCGGAGAATCCTTTTAAATTAGAAACTAGAGATTACCCTGTTGATTTTATTGCCCCTTTTCATGATTCTTATACAATGAGTTATACTTTGCCAGTGGGCTATATGGTAGAATCTTTACCAGCTCAGTTAAACTTACAAATGATTGATAATCTTGGATCTTTTTCGTATTTAATTGCAGATAATGTTGAAAATGTTCAAATAGTATGTAATTTTAAAATAAATAGTCCATTAATTTCTGCTGAATATTATGATGTGTTAAAAGAATTCTTTAATCAAGTACAATTAAAGATGAACGAAAAAATTATTATAAAGAAAAAATAAAGAATAATGAAAAATAAATTCGCAGAATTTCTGATAAAATTTCTAATTCATTCTACAATTTTTGGTTGTTTAATTTATTACTTAACTAATTTTACGATACAAAAAACAGCTTTGTTTGCAGCTAGTTTTGGATTGGTGATGTCTTTCTTTAATTCGTATCAAAAGAAAAATAAAAAATCATAGTATGGATATAAAAAATGCTCAACTTGAAGTTGATAACTGGATTAAAAATCACGGTGTTCGTTATTTTAATGAGTTAACAAATATGGCTCAACTTACAGAAGAAGTTGGTGAAGTAGCTCGAATAATTGCTCGAAGATATGGCGAACAATCTGAAAAAGAGTCAGATAAAAATAAAGATTTGGGCGAAGAATTAGCCGACGTAGTTTTTGTTGTTTTGTGTTTAGCAAATCAAACAGGTATAGATTTACAAGCTGCATTTGATAAGAAAATGGATGTAAAAACTAAACGAGATCATGAGCGACATCATGCTAATGATAAACTTAAGTAGTAGTTCGCAGTTTTCAGTCACAATATTCAGTAATAATTAAAAACGTGAATTTACTTTTAAAAAACTCAAAACTCGAAATTCAAAACTCGAAACTCAAAATTTCAGGTTCTAAATCTGAAACAAATAGGTTGCTGTTGTTACAAGCGTTGTACCCTGAAATTCAGATTGAAAATGCTTCAACGTCTGATGATTCTGAAGTGATGTTGAATGCTTTAACCATCTCCCATAACCCATCTCCCATCTCCCAAATAATTGACATCCATCACGCTGGAACAGCCATGCGGTTTCTTACTGCATTTTTTGCTATTCAAGAAGGGAAGGAGGTTGAGTTGACAGGTTCTAATAGAATGAAAGAACGGCCCATTCAAATTTTAGTTGAAGCGCTGCAACAATTAGGAGCAGAGATTAGCTATTTAGAAAAAGAAGGATATCCACCGCTCAGAATTAAAGGAAAGAAATTAACGAAGCAAAAAGTCAATTTAGTAGCTAATATTAGTAGTCAGTATATTTCAGCATTACTCTTAATTGCTCCAAAGCTAGAGAATGGTCTAGAATTAGTATTAGAAGGAGAAATTACATCGATGCCTTATATTAAAATGACGTTAGCTTTATTGAATGAAATAGGAGTGAAGACTTTAGTTGAAAACAATACAATCAAAGTCATCCCTCACTCGTCATCCCTCACTCATCATCCAATAATAGTCGAGTCCGATTGGTCTTCAGCTTCTTATTGGTATTCATTTGTCGCTTTATCACCTATTGGAACTCAACTTACTTTATCGAGTTATAAGAAAAATAGTTTGCAAGGTGATGCAAATGTTGCAGAAATTTATGAAAACTTTGGTGTAGAAACGTTATTTAATGAAACGCATTCAATAACAATTACAAAAAATAAAGTACATCAGTTATCATTTTTTTCTTGTAATTTAAAAGATACTCCAGATATAGCCCAGACTATAGCTGTTACCTGTTTTGGATTAGGAATTGCCTGTGAATTAACTGGCTTACATACCTTAAAAATCAAAGAAACAGACCGTTTACAGGCACTTCAAATTGAGTTAACAAAGTTAGGAGGAAATGTTTTGTCAACAGAAGTTGCTATTCATATTGAACCTGGTCAATATTGTAGTAAAAACAGTTGTATTTCAACATATAACGATCATAGAATGGCAATGGCATTTGCTCCTTTAGCATTAAAAGTGCCTATTGTGATTGAAAATGCAGATATAGTTTCAAAATCGTATCCAGGTTTTTGGGAAGATGTTAAGCGTTTTGGAATCAGTATTTTATAAATTTATTTATCATCGTCTAAGTACATTTTTCGTACCCTCCTAAACAGCTCGCTTGAATATACAAAATCCGTTACGGCTTTATTATCTGTTTTAAAAATTTCTTTATTACTTCCTTCCCATTCCAATAACCCATTTTTTAAAAACACAATTTTTTCACCTATTTCCATTACAGAATTCATGTCATGTGTGTTAATTACCGTTGTAATATTATATTCATCAGTAATTTCTTGAATGAGATTATCTATGACAGTAGCTGTTTTTGGGTCTAATCCCGAATTTGGTTCGTCACAAAACAAATATTTCGGATTATTTACAATAGCTCGAGCAATAGCAACACGTTTTTGCATACCACCTGAAATTTCTGAAGGCTTTTTATGATTAGCATTAATTAAATTAACTCTATTAATTACAAAATTAACTCGCTCTTTTACTTCATTTGCAGTATTGTTTGTAAACATTTTCAAAGGAAATCCTATGTTTTCTTCAACAGTCATACTATCAAAAAGAGCACTGCCTTGGAATACCATCCCGATTTCTGTTCTTAATTCTCTTTTTTCGTCTTTATTCATTTTGCCATATACTCTGCCATCAAAAGAAATAGAACCATTGTCTATTGTATGAATACCTAATAAGGATTTAATGAATACGGTTTTTCCCGAGCCACTTTGACCAATAACTAAACTAGTTTTACCCGCTTCAAATTTAGTACTAATGCCTTTTAATACTTTTTGTTCACCAAAACTTTTTTCTATGTTAGTTACTTCAATCATTAGCTTAGTAGTATTTGCGTCAAAATATAATTCATTAAAATAATTACAACCGAAGTCCAAACAAAAGATACCGTACTTGCTTTTCCTACTTCTAATGCACCGCCTTTCATATAATAGCCATGAAACGAAGGAATTGTGGCTAAAATAAAGGCAAAAACTAAGGTTTTTATAAATGCATAAGTAATGTGAAAAGGTATAAATTCGACTTGAAGCCCATTGATAAATTCGCTAGAAGACGCAAACCCTCCAAACACTCCTGCTAAATATCCTCCATAAACCCCTAAAAACATGGCAATACCAATAATAAAAGGATACAATAGTAAGGCAATCATTTTAGGAAAAACTAAATAATTTAATGAATTTACTCCCATTACTTCTAATGCGTCAATTTGCTCGGTAACTCGCATCGTTCCAATACTTGACGTAATAAAAGATCCCATTTTTCCCGCCATAATTATTGAAATAAAAGTGGGTGCAAATTCTAAAATTACAGATTGTCGGGTAGCAAATCCAATCAAGTATCTGGGTATAAGCGGATTAGTTAAGTTTAAGGCTGTTTGTATAGCTACAACTCCACCTACAAAGAATGAAATAAAGCAAACAATACCTAAAGAATCAATAATTAAGTCGTCAATTTCTTTTAAGATAAGTTGTTTCATCACGCTCCATTTAACAGGTCTGTTTAACAGATCTTTTAGCATAATGAAGTAACGTCCAATTTGCGATAAATATCTAATCAGCATCATACGTATAAAATAAGTTCAAAAATAGTAAATAATTATGGCAATTGATTAGTTGAAAAATTGAAAATTTAGTTGATTTGAAGAGATAGTAATGAAATTTGTATTAAAACAGTTTTTCTTTCATTTTTTTCCAACGGTATTTTCTAACAAATTTTGCTTGCGCTGGAGTAACCAACATATTTTTATTTTCACGTTTAGCTTTCCAAAAGCCTTTGAGATAGTCCAAATATAATAGAGGTTTTCCTTTTCTCATGGCTAATTTTAAAGAAGCTATAGCCGTGATGAATAAACCATAACCCAAAGTATAAAAAGCTTCTCCTTGTTTGTATCTAGCTGCTTTGTTGTAACTTGCACCAGTGGGCTTAAGATGTTTTACATGTAAACTTTCATCTGTAATTACTTTCCAATTATAAAATTTACATAACAATTCGTCAACAGTGTCCCATCCCATTTGTGCTTTAAGACCGCCAATTTGTTTGTAAGTTTCTTTTCGATATGCTTTTAAAGCACCTCTAATATGGTCTTTGTCTGTAAGATTTTCTAGTATCCATTCTCCATTTTTTTCAATATAACAAAATCCACCTACCATTCCAATTTTCTCATCGGATTGGAACTGATTGATGATGGTTTCAAAATAATTTGCAGGAAAAATTAAATCGGCATCAATTTTAACGATAATATCGTAAGCCTCATCAATGTGCTTTTCTCCTTCTTGAAACGCTTGAATTACTTTGCTGCCAGGCATATGGATGGCATCTGATTTTTTATTGACTAAAGAAATAAAAGGATAGTTAGACGCAAATTCTGAAATAATTTCAGCCGTTTTATCTGTAGAGTTGTCATTTACTACAATTAGTTTTGAAGGTAATACAGTTTGCTCAACTAATGATTGAAGTGTTACTGAAATGAATTTTTCCTCGTTGTAAGTTGGTATGATTATGTAGTATCGCATTTGACTAATTACTATTCACTAATTATTATTCACTTTCTTTCAGCATAAACCAAATAATATCTTGGTGTAAACCATCTTAAAAAAGGCCTAAATCCTATTTTTTTTACAGGATGTGTAAATTTTACTTTATCTACAATTGAATATCCCGCTTTTTCTAATAACCAGTCTAATTGCCAATCTTCAAATTCATGATAATGTCTGTCCCACATATCTGTTTTACTTCGGTATGCAGGAGAAAACCATAAGCGTAAGGGTATTGAAATTAAAATTTTATCTGCTTTAACATGTTGTAATACAGTTAAAGGATTGAGTAAATGTTCAAAAATTTCAAAAGCTGTAAAAACCGAATATTCTTCTTGATCTAAGGCACTGTGATTTGTGTCTAAATCTTCTCCTTTGGTATTAATTACTTTATAACCATTTGCTTCCATAATTTTAGAAAAAGGATTTGGCACACCTAAATCAAAAATGGTTTCATTAGTAGAAATATGTTTTTTAAGAAAATCTAACGTTATATTAAAACGTTTACTAGGATATGTTTTTTCGTACATGATAAAGTTTGTTTAACTTTGCTCAGTTTGGCATTGCCTTGAGTTAAGTTTCAGGTTTCAAGATTAAAACAAAAGTGTAAAAATAGTAAATAAGCCTGAAACCTGAAACCTGAAATAAAAAAGTTACATTTGATATACAAAAGCATTAATGTTCATACCAGCTCCCACAGAAGCAAATAAAATCACATCGCCTTTTTGAAGTTCTTGATTTTCAATTTTACCTTTTATCAATAAATCATAAAGTGTTGGAACAGTGGCAACACTTGAATTTCCTAGTTTATGAATACTCATAGGCATTACACCTTCAGGAGGGGTTTGTTTGTAAAGTCTGAAAAAGCGTTGAATAATAGCTTCATCCATTTTTTCATTCGCTTGATGTATTAAAACTTTTTTCACATTATGGATTGAAATACCACTTTTTTCTAAACAGGAAGCCATCGCTTTTGGAACATTACTTAATGCAAATTCATAAATTTTTCTTCCAAACATTTTGATATAACGTACATCTGGGTCATGGCTTGTGTTGTAAGAATTTCCAAAAAATAAGTAATCCGCTTCGTTATATGCATAGGTAGCACTTTCATGTGATAATATACCTCCAACTTCTTCTGTTGCTTCTATAATCGTTGCGCCTGCGCCATCAGAATAAATCATAGAATCTCTATCGTGTATGTCTACGACTCTAGATAAGGTTTCGGCGCCAATGACTAAACATTTTTTTGCCATTCCAGCTTTAATAAATGCTTGCGCTTGTATAACTCCTTCAACCCAGCCTGGACAACCAAAAAGGACATCATAAGCAACACAACTAGGGTTCTTAATTTTTAATTTTTGTTTTACACGAGAAGCTAAACTGGGTAATATATCCGATTGAATAGCACCATGTTTTACGTTTCCAAAATTATGAGCCAATATTATATAATCTAGTGTTTCAGGGTCTATTTGAGCATCTTGTATCGCTTTTTCCGCGGCAAAAGTAGCAATGTCAGAAGTAGTTAAATCTTCTGTTACATAACGTCTTTCTTGAATGCCTGTAATTTCTAAGAATTTTTCCGCCACTATATCATTTGGATAAGGAAAGTCAGAACCATCTTCATTTAAAAAATGATGCTTAGCAAAGTCTACATTCGTTACAACTTTTGTTGGGATATAAGAACCTGAACCAGTTATTTTTATGTTCATAATGGATAATTTTGAGTAACGAAATTACTAATTTATCATTACAAATTACTAAAAAATGATATTTATAACTAATAATTATTAATATCGTAAAAAAAGGCTTATTAAATATAAAAAATTAAATTTGATGTTACGTTTTATGAGAATTTAATTTTCATCACCGTAGCCATGTTTAGTGCCATAGTTTTCATCATATCTGCATTTTTTCCTTCAAAATTTTCATCTATTGAACTATAAAAATAATCAAGCCAAATTTCATAATGTTCTTGTACAAAAGGATGTTTGTCGTGAATGTTTTTATGAATTTGAAACATATTATTGCTATATCCACCTTTTAAAAACAAACCTTGTTCCCAAAAATTAGCTAATATTTCAAAGTGTTTTTCTAAATGTTGCTCTACTTCTGTAGCGTGAGTGAAAAAGAAATTGATGGACTGATCTTTTAATAATCGATCATAAAAATTTCTCATGATTAAGAGTATATCTTCTCGCGTTTCTATATCTTTCATTTTGAAAAAAAATGGAGTTTAAGGTTTAGCTTCGCTCTGTTCGACTTCATCTCGAGTCAAGTTTTAAGTTGTAAAAAAAGTTCAAGATTTAATATAAACCTTGAACTTTTAAACCTGAAACTTTAAACAAAAGCTTACATATAGGCTTCAATTGGCGCACAAGAACAAACTAAATTTCGATCTCCATAGGCATCATCTACACGACGTACACTTGGCCAAAATTTATTTTCTGCAATGTATTCCAGCGGGAAAGCTGCTTCTGCTCTGGTGTATGGAAAATCCCAAACATCAGCCGTAAGCATCGCTTGGGTATGTGGTGCGTTGTGCAAAACTGTATTGTGGTTTTCTGCTGTAGCCGCTTCAATCTCTTTTCTAATAGCAATCATAGCATCGCAAAAACGATCTAATTCAGCTACATCTTCAGATTCTGTTGGCTCAATCATCAATGTTCCTGCTACCGGGAAAGAAACCGTTGGAGCGTGGAAACCGAAATCCATTAAACGTTTGGCAATATCAGTAACTTCCACACCTTGTTGTTTGAAAGCACGACAATCTAAAATCATTTCGTGAGCCGCTCTTCCCATTTCTCCAGAATAGAGAACAGGATAGTGGTGTTCTAAACGCGCTTTCATATAATTGGCATTCAAAATGGCATATTTGGTAGCGTTTGTTAGTCCTTCTGAACCTAACATCGAAATGTAGCCATACGAAATTAAACACACTAAAGCCGATCCATAAGGCGCTGCTGAAATAGCCGAAATAGCTTGGTTTCCACCGGTTGGTATAATTGGATTTGTCGGTAAAAACGGCACTAATTTTTCGTTGACACAAATTGGCCCAACACCAGGTCCGCCACCACCGTGAGGAATAGCAAAGGTTTTGTGTAAGTTTAAGTGACATACATCTGCGCCAATGGTCGCCGGATTGGTTAAACCTACTTGCGCATTCATATTGGCGCCATCCATGTAGACTAAACCGCCATTTTCGTGGATTAGATTGGTAATTTCAATGATTGAACTTTCAAAAACACCGTGAGTTGATGGATAAGTTACCATTAAGCAAGACAAACGGTCTTTGAACTCGATGGCTCTAGCGCGTAAATCTTCTACGTCAATATTTCCCTCTGGAGTTGTTTTGGTTACAATAATTTCCATTCCTGCCATCGCGGCTGATGCCGGATTGGTTCCGTGAGCTGATGAAGGAATCAAACACACATTTCTATGGTCATCACCTCTTGACAAGTGATAGGCTCTAATGGTCATTAAACCTGCGTATTCGCCTTGCGCTCCTGAATTAGGTTGTAAAGTTGTGCCTGCAAAACCAGTTACCACATTCAATTGGTGTTCTAGTTTTTTCAGCATGATTTGGTACCCTTCTGCTTGTTCAATTGGTGCAAATGGGTGAATACTGTTCCAATTTGCCATCGATAAAGGTAGCATTTCAGCCGCAGCGTTTAATTTCATAGTACAAGAACCTAACGAAATCATCGAATGATTCAAAGACAAGTCTTTGCGCTCTAATTTTTTGATATAACGCATCAACTGACTTTCAGAATGATGGTTATTGAATACGTCGTGTTGCAAGAAAGAACTAGTTCTAACCAAATTAGCAGGAATTGCTGACTCATTAGCTAATTTACCAACTGTTACATTTGACTTCCCTAAGGCTTCTGCAAAAATGCTGACAATTTGATTTAAATCTGCTAATGAAGTGGTTTCATTCAACGAAATTGAAATGGTTTCGCCATCTACATAAAAGAAGTTTACTTCGTTTTTCTCTGCTACGGCTTTTACTTTCGAAGCATCCGCTTTTACTAAAAGGGTATCGAAAAAAGCAGTATTGGTTTGGTAAACCCCTAATTGATTTAAGGCTTCCGCCAAAGTCACTGCTGATGCGTGAACTTTATTGGCAATATATTTTAGTCCTTTTGGTCCATGATACACAGCGTACATTCCAGCCATAACAGCTAGTAATACTTGTGCAGTACAAATGTTTGAAGTTGCTTTTTCACGTTTGATGTGTTGCTCACGAGTTCCCAAAGCCATTCGCAAAGCTCTGTTTCCGTTTGCATCAATGGTTACACCAATGATTCTTCCTGGCATCGAACGTTTGTGTTCTTCTTTAGTTGCAAAATAAGCCGCGTGTGGTCCGCCATAACCCATCGGAATACCAAATCGTTGTGAAGTTCCTACCACTACATCAGCTCCCATTTCTCCTGGAGGAGTTAATTTGGCTAACGATAAAAGATCTGCTGCTACAGCAACTTTTATTTCGTTAGTATGTGCTTTGGCAATAAAATCGGTATAGTCATTAATTTGACCATATTTTCCTGGATATTGCAATATGGCTCCAAAAAAATCAGAAGAGAAATCAAATGTTTCATGATTTCCAACCACTAATTCTATTCCTTTTGGAGTAGCACGTGTTTGTAAAACAGATAAAGTTTGCGGTAAAATTTCTTCTGAAACGAAAAATTTATTAACGTTATTTTTCTTTTGATCACGAGTACGTACATCAAATAATAAAGCCATCGCTTCTGCTGCTGCCGTACCTTCATCAAGCAATGAGGCATTAGCGATTTCCATTCCAGTTAATTCAATAATGGTAGTTTGATAATTCAAAATAGCTTCCAAACGCCCTTGTGCGATTTCTGCTTGATACGGTGTATAAGCGGTGTACCAACCTGGGTTTTCAAAAATATTTCTTTGAATTACGGCTGGAATTGCAGCAGGATGATACCCTAAACCAATATATGATTTGAAAACTTTATTTTTTTTACCTAATTCTTGAATATGAGACAAATACTCAAACTCGGTCATAGGTGTATCTAATTCTAATTCTTTTTTAAGACGAATATCAGTGGGGATGGTCTCAAAAATTAATTGGTCTAATGAAGCTACACCAATTGTGTTTAACATGTAATTTAAGTCTGTTTCTCTAGGACCTAAATGGCGTAAAGCAAATGCATCTGTTCTCATTGTCAAATATAAATAGCTATAAAGTTGTGTTTAA
>NZ_CALFIG010000008.1 GCF_937876455.1 uncultured Flavobacterium sp. | reverse complement strand
AATACCGATTTTTATTAGGAATTGTTATCACTATAGTGGCTCAAATATTTTCACTTTTTACACCCGAATTAGTTGGTGATTCTATTAAGACCATTGAATTTTTCATCAAAAACAAATCAAGCGATACCTCGCTATTAAAAAGTGAATTATTAAAGAACATTGGACTCATCATTTTATGCACGTTAATTGCAGGTTTTTTTACTTTTCTAATGCGTCAAACTTTAATTGTTATGTCGCGATTTGTAGAATTTGATTTAAAAAATGAAATCTTCATGCATTATGAAAATTTATCTCAAAATTTCTACAAAAAAAACAGAACGGGAGATTTAATGAATCGCATCAGTGAAGATGTTGGTAAAGTCCGCATGTATGTAGGCCCTGCGGTTATGTATACCATTAATACCATTATTCGTTTTGTAGCTATAATCATAAGCATGTCAAACATCAACATGAAATTAACTATTTATTCGCTACTGCCTTTACCTATACTGTCTTACAGCATCTTTATATTAAGTAAAGAAATCAATAAAAAAAGTACAAAATACCAGCAAAACTTATCTAAATTATCATCATTTACTCAAGAATATTTTTCAGGGATACGTGTCATAAAAGCCTATGCGTTAGAAAAAGACAGAAATAAAGCTTTTTCAGAACTATCGCACGACAGTAAAACCAAAAATTTAGCCTTGGCAAAAACAAATGCGCTATTTGGTCCATTAATGGTATTTTTAATTGGACTTAGCTATTTGATTATTATATTAGTTGGGGGAAATATGTATCAAAATGGTGAAATAAAAGATTTAGGTGTAATAGCACAATTTTTACTTTATATTGGTATGCTTGTTTGGCCAGTAGCCTCATTTGGTTGGGTTTCTTCTTTAGTCCAAGAAGCAGAAGCATCACAAAAAAGAATCAACGAATTCTTAAAAGAAATTCCCGAAATTCAAGACACAGGAACCATTACCGCACCTATACAAGGCACTATCGAATTTAAAAATGTGAGTTACACGTATGAAGATACAGGCATAAAAGCACTTTCAGATATTAGCTTTAGTATTCCTGAAGGAAAAACATTAGCTATTCTTGGCCATACAGGTTCTGGAAAATCAACAGTTTTAGCCCTCCTTACAAGAATTCACGATATACATACAGGGCAAATCCTTATAGACAACCACCATTTAAAAGACTATAAACTAGAACATCTACGAAAAAACATAAGTAGTGTTCCTCAAGACCCTTTCTTGTTTTCAGATACCTTAAAAAGCAACATTAGTTTTGGTAAAAATCAAGCCACTGAGGAAGAAATAATAGCTTCAGCAAAACAAGCTGCCGTACATGAAAACATAGAAGGCTTTGCGAATAAATATGATACTATTTTAGGCGAACGGGGAATTACACTTTCTGGTGGTCAAAAACAAAGAGTATCTATAGCGCGTGCTTTGCTAAAAGAAGCTCCTATTTTACTATTAGACGATTGTTTAAGTGCTGTGGACACAGAAACAGAAGAAAAAATATTAAACAATTTTAAAAACGTTTTCAAAAACAAAACAACTATAATCGTGACACATAGAGCATCGTCTGCAAAAAATGCAGATCAAATCATTGTACTCGAATCAGGAAAAATAATTGAACAAGGCACACATGCCGAACTCATAAAACACCACGGATATTATGCCGATTTGTACACAAAACAACTTTCTGAAAAAGAAAATGATTAAAAATATTGTTTAATAATTTTTTTTTTTAGATTTTTGGAGTGATTAAACCAAACATTAATTGTAAGCAGGATTATGAATGACAAAGAAATGTTAGAAAAAGATATTTTTTCTAAAGTACTAAGAGCAGGAAGAAGAACCTATTTCTTCGACGTAAGAGCTACAAAAGCTGATGATTACTACATCACCATTACTGAAAGTAAAAAATTTACTGAAGAAGATGGATCTTACCACTTCAAGAAACACAAAATCTATTTATACAAAGAAGATTTTGCCGCTTTCAAAGAAATTTTAGACGAAATGACTGATTTTGTAATTAACCAAAAAGGAGAAGAAGTTATTTCAGAAAGACATCAAAAAGATTTCAAAAAAGAAACATACACAGAAAAAGAGGAAGAAGAAGGTAAATCTTCAACTAGCTTTACTGATGTAGATTTTGACGACATTTAATACCTTAAGTTAAGATACAACTACATGCCTGTTTCATTTTTTGGAGCAGGCATTGTTTTATAAACATTTATTACATTTA
>NZ_CALFIG010000007.1 GCF_937876455.1 uncultured Flavobacterium sp. | reverse complement strand
TAGAGTTAATTAAAGAACTTTACCCTCTTAGAACATGCAACTATGATTTATCAAAAAACAACGTTGATAGTCATAAATACAAAGTATGTTTAGAATACCATATAGGCAACTGCAAAGGGCCTTGTGAAGGTTATGAATCATTAGAGAATTATCAAAACCAAATTCAAGCCATTCGTGAAATTTTAAAAGGAAATTTTAAAGAAAGTCTTAAGGATTTTAAAACTGTAATGACACAATTAGCTGGCAATATGCAGTTTGAAGAAGCGCAAAAAATAAAAGAAAAAATAGAAGTTTTAGAAAACTATCAAGCCAAATCAACTATTTTAAATCCAAAAATTACAAACATAGACGTGTTTTCCATTGTATCAGACGAAAGCATAGCATATGTTAATTTTCTTCAAATTTCACACGGGGCCATCATCAGGTCACATACCTTAGAATTAAAGAAAAAACTTGACGAAACTGACGAAGAACTATTGCCTTTAGCGGTTATTGAATTGCGCGAACGTTTTCAGTTAACTTCAAGAGAAATACTTGTTCCTTTTGAAATTGATTTAGGAGAAAATATAAAAATTAATGTGCCTAAATTAGGGGATAAAAAAGCTGTTTTAGATTTATCTGAGCGCAATGCAAAATATTTTCGATTAGACCAATTAAAACAAATTAAAATTGTTGATCCAGACCGACACACGAATCGCATAATGGCTCAAATGAAGAAAGATTTAAGACTTTCTGTAGAGCCAAGACATATTGAATGTTTTGATAATTCAAACATTCAAGGAACAAACCCTGTATCTGCCTGCGTTGTTTTTAAAGACGGCAAACCAAGCAAAAAAGACTACCGCCATTTTAATATAAAAACAGTAGAAGGACCAAATGATTTTGCGTCTATGGAAGAAGTGGTTTATAGACGATACAAGCGCCTTCTAGAAGAAAACGAGCCTTTGCCTCAGCTTATAATTATTGACGGAGGTAAAGGGCAATTGTCTGCTGCGTTAAAAAGTTTAGAACAATTAGAACTTCGAGGAAAAATAGCCATTATAGGTATTGCTAAACGCCTTGAAGAATTGTTTTATCCCGAAGATCCTGTTCCGTTGTATTTAGACAAGAAATCAGAAACACTGAAAACCATTCAACATTTACGTAATGAAGCGCATCGATTTGGCATTACACATCATCGCGATAAAAGAAGTAAAGCCGCACTTCAAACGAGCATTGAAACTATTCCAGGCATTGGAGAAAAAACAATGATTGTGCTTTTACAACATTTTAAAAGTGTAAAAAGAATTAAAGAGGCTACAGAAAAAGAAATTTCTGATGTCATAGGTGTTTCAAAAGCCAAAAAAATTTCCGACTTTTACAAAAATGAATAATATATGCTAAAGCAAAAAGAGAATAGAGAAAACAAAAAAAAGGTTCGCTTTTGTGAAAGCTATCTTTATGTATGTCTATTTATTTTTTCCTTTTCCCTTTTTCCTTCAAGCGGAAACGCACAAGACACTTTTAAAAAACCAAAAATTGGATTAGTACTTTCTGGTGGTGGAGCAAAAGGACTGGCTCATATTGGTGTTTTAAAAGTAATTGATTCGTTGGGAATAAAAATTGATTACATCGGCGGTACAAGCATGGGGGCTATTGTAGGTGGTTTATATGCTTCAGGATACAACGCAAAACAACTCGATTCTATTTTCACTACTATAGATATTGATGCGCTTATTCAAGATTATATTCCTAGAAGTTCAAAATCATTTTTCGAAAAAAGAAATGACGAAACCTACGCGTTTACACTTCCTTTTAATAAATTAAAACTAGGAACGCCTAGCGCCTTATCCAAAGGAATGTATAACTACAACTTATTATCACAACTTACCTATCACGTAAGAAATATTAGTGATTTTAGTAAACTACCTACTCCTTTTTTTTGTATGGCAACAAACATTGAAAACGGTGAAGAAGTTATTTTAGACAAAGGCGTGTTAGCCCAAGCACTTGTAGCTAGCGGGGCTATTCCTTCGCTTTTTAATCCTATAGAAATTGATAATAAATTATTAATTGACGGGGGGGTTAAAAACAATTATCCCATAGAAAATTTAAAAGCTGCAGGAGCAGATTATATTATTGGAGTTGATGTACAAGATGAGTTAAAAACAAGAAAAGATTTAAATGGAGTAACTACTATTTTATTGCAAATTTCGAATTTTAGTACACTTGATAAAATGCAAGATAAATTAAAGCTTACAGATATTTATATTAAACCCAATATTAATGGATTTTCGGTTTTATCTTTCGATGATGGAAAAAAAATTATAACTATAGGAGAGACTGAAGCTAAAAAACAGATTCAAAAATTGATTTTACTTCAAAACAAAGAATATAAAAAACCTGACTTAGTTAATGAAAACAAAGTCCTTTCAATAAAGGAAATTAACTTTAATGAAACTAAAAACTACACTCGTGCTTATTTACTGGGTAAATTAAAGCTTCGTTCTAATTCTAAAATTAACTATTCAGAATTTCAAAAAGGAATTCAAAACTTAACCGCTACCCAAAATTTTAGCTCTATTAAATACCATTTTGATGCCGAAAACCTAAATTTTGAACTTAAAGAAAATCCGGTCAATACGTTTTTAAAATTCGGATTACATTATGACGATTTTTTTAAAAGTGGGGCATTAATAAATATAACACAAAAGAAAATTATTTCTAAAAATGACGTTTTTTCAGTCGATTTAATATTGGGCGACAATTTTAGATATGATTTAAATTACCTTATCGATAATGGATTTTATTGGAGCGTAGGTTTCAATTCAAGTTTTGTAACTTTTAACAAAAACATCTCAAGTGATTTTGGCATTAGCCAATTATTCAATAGTCCCGACTTAAGAACTATTAATTTAGATTATAGTAGTTTAAGTAATCAATTTTTTATTCAAACAATTTTTTCAAAAAAATTCACCATAAGTTTAGGAACAGAATGGCAGCATTTAAAAATGAAAACACAAAATTTTTCAATAAATAATGGTATTATTGAGAATAGTGATTATTTATCTTTCTTTGGAAACATTACGCACGACAGTTTCAATAAAAAATATTTTCCCACTAAAGGTTGGTACGTAAAAAGCAACTTTAAAACGTTTGTTTACTCCTCTAATTATTCGGGAAATTTTGATCGCTTCTCCATAGGTAAATTTGATTTTGGTATTGCATTTTCTCCCTTAAAAAAGCTATCTTTTTTAGTGCAAGCTGAAGGAGGAACTAAAATAGGCACCAACAGCTCTCCTTATTTTGATTTTGTTTTTGGAGGATATGGTTTCAGAGAAGTGAATAATATTAAAGGGTTTTATGGCTATAACTATTTAAGTGTTTTAGGAAATAGTTTTGTAAAAGCTTCTGCAACGGTTGATCATGAATTTTACAGAAAAAATCATGTGAATTTTTCTTATAATGCGGCAAACATTGGAAATTTTATTTTTAATGCTACCCAAGATTGGATTAATCGTCCTTCCTATTCTGGTTTTGCCTTTGGTTATGGCTATGAGTCATTTATTGGTCCAATTGAGATTAAATACAGTTGGTCCCCAGAAACAGGAAACAATAATTTATGGTTTAATTTAGGTTTTGTTTTTTAAACCCTTTTTTAAAATCTTTATTTTTTATTAAAAAATCATATATTTGAAAACTAAAAAACTAAAATTATGTCAATTTGGAGAGTAAAACCTGTTTCAGCATTTGAAGCAGACATGAAAAAAAGCGGTTTAAATCGCGTTCTTACACGATGGGGACTTACTTCATTAGGAATTGGAGCAATTATTGGAGGTGGAATTTTTACATTGACGGGTATTGCTGCTCACGATTATGCAGGGCCAGCATTAGCTTTGTCTTTTGTAATTGCCGGTATTGGATGTTTATTTGCTTCTCTTTGTTATGCAGAATTTGCTTCTGTCCTTCCCGTAGAAGGATCGGCATATGCCTATGCTTATGGTACTATTGGAGAAGTTTTTGCTTGGTTCATAGGTTGGAATTTAATCCTTGAATACATGATGGGAGCCACAACCGTAGCGGTGGCTTGGAGTGGATATTTCACCAAATTATTAGGCCTTTTTCACGTAAGACTTCCGCTCAGTTTATTGTCTGATAAGGCAACAGCAGTAGAAAAATTAAATCATGCAAAAGCAGTAGATGCAGTAAAAGAGTACCTTGCTACTCATACAAATGCTACGTTTGAACAAATAAAAAGTGCATTTGCAAACGCAGAATTTGCTGGTGCTTTTAAAAGTTTGACTTCTCTTAAAGATTTTCAAAACTTTGCTACAGGCGAAGGAGTGGCTAAATTTGCAGAACATTATTCTTCTATAGACTTATCTGGATTAGTTTTTAACCTTCCTGCATTTTTAATTACATGGTTAATTACGGCTATACTAGTTAAAGGTATTAAAGAAGCTGCAAAAACAAACAATATCATTGTAATCATAAAAATTGCAGTCGTGTTATTTGTTATTATTGTAGGTGCTTTTTATATAGATACGACTAATTGGGTACCTTTCATTCCTGAAGAAACCACAACAATAGTTGATGGAGTAGAAAAAATTAATTTTGGATTTGGCGGTGTACTTACTGCTGCAACGATTGTATTCTTTGCTTATATTGGATTTGACGCCGTTTCTACTCAAGCGGGTGAAGCTATTAATCCTAAAAAAGATGTGCCTTTTGCAATTATTGCTTCCTTAATTATTTGTACCATACTATATATATTAGTTTCTTTAGTATTAACGGGAATGGTTCGTTTTGACCAATTAGATAAAGCTGCGCCAGTAGCCTCTGCATTTAGTGGCGTTGGTTTAAAATGGGCAACTTTACTTATTACAGTAGCTGCAACTGCAGGCTTAATGTCGGTAATGTTAGTAATGATGTTAGGACAAACACGTATATTTTTAGGAATGTCTAAAGACGGACTACTTCCTTCGTTTTTTAAAGATTTACACCCTAAATTTTTAACTCCACATAAAAGCACCATTCTAATCGGGTTAATAATTTCTATTGTAGCAGCGTTAACACCTATTGAAAAAGTTTCTGAAATGTGTTCTATGGGAACGTTACTTGCGTTTGCAATGGTATGTATGGCAGTTATGGTTCTTAGAGTAAAAAAACCAGAATTAGAAAGACCTTATAAAACTCCTGCCGTATATGTTGTGGGAACTTTAGGTGTATGTTTTAATATATTTTTAATGACTCAGGTTAGAACTGAAACTTGGTATACTTTTTTAATATGGGGTTCACTTGGTATTATAGTGTATTTATTATATAGTAAACGCCACTCCAATCTTGAAAAAGAATCATAAAAAATTAAGCCACTTTTTAGTGGCTTTTTTATTTTTTTTCCGATATTTGTTACAATAAAATAAATCTATGCCTCTTATTTATAAAGATTTATTAGCCCACTTAAAATTCCTCATCAAGAGAAATCCTGAATGAGATGCCTTTTTTTGATTATTGAGTAAAGTTTTTAGAATAGCTTTAAACTTTTAGACTTTAACCTTTTAAACAAAAAACACCATGCCTATTTATCATAAATTAGGAACAATTCCCCATAAACGCCATATTCAATTTAGAAAAGAAAATGGCGACTTATATTATGAACAATTGTTTGGTACTATTGGTTTTGACGGAATGTCAACCAACATGTATCACGAACATAGACCTACACAAGTCAAAAAAATAAAAAAACAATATGATGTAGCTCCAAAAATTGCGAAAGCAAACAATATTCAGTCTTACAGACTAAGAGGGTTTCAGGTAGCACCACAAGATGATTTTTTGGAAAGTAGAAAAATTGTTCTAACAAATGCTGATTGCCATATTGTATTGGCCGCACCAAAAAAGTCAACAACAGATTATTTTTACAAAAATACAGATTCTGACGAAGTAATTTTCATCCATAAAGGAACGGGAAAATTAAGAACCATGCTAGGAAATCTAGATTTTAAATATGGTGATTACTTAGTTATCCCTCGCGGAATGATTTATAAAATTGATTTCGACACGGAAGACAACCGACTATTTATTGTAGAATCTAGAAGACCTGTTTATACACCGAAACAATACAGAAACTGGTTTGGGCAATTATTAGAACATGCTCCTTTTTGTGAAAGAGATATTCGTCGTCCTGAAGAATTAGAAACACATAATGAAAAAGGAGATTTTTTAATTAAAATCAAAAAGAAAGATGAAATTTTTGACATGATCTATGCCACACATCCATTTGATGTGATTGGATACGATGGTTATAATTATCCTTATGCATTTTCTATTCATGATTTTGAACCAATTACAGGAAGAATTCATTTACCTCCTCCTATTCATCAAACATTCGAAACCGATGCATTTGTAATCTGTTCATTTGTGCCAAGATTATATGATTATCATCCGCAATCTATACCAGCACCTTACAACCATAGCAATATTGATGCCGATGAAGTATTGTATTATGTAGATGGCGATTTTATGAGTAGAAACGATATAGAAGCAGGACATATTTCATTACATCCTGCAGGAATTCCTCATGGACCACATCCTGGAGCTGCCGAAAGAAGTATTGGAAAAAAAGAAACTCAAGAATTAGCCGTAATGGTGGATACATTTAAACCCTTAATGGTCACAGAAGAAGCTATGAAAATAGCAGATGAAAAATATTATCAATCATGGTTAGATTAGTTATAACAATAACTACACTATCTAAAAAAACGAAAAAATGGCAAAAGAAGTAAAATCAGTCGAATACGGACTAGAAAAAATATTTGAAGGAGCACAAGATTTCCTTCCTTTACTGGGAACAGATTATGTAGAATTTTATGTAGGAAATGCTAAACAATCTGCTCATTATTATAAAACTGCATTTGGTTTTCAATCCTATGCTTATAAAGGATTAGAAACCGGATCAAAAAATGAAGTGAGTTATGTATTAAAACAAGACAAAATTAAACTTGTTTTAACAACTCCACTTACAAGTAATTCTCCTATTAATGAGCATTTAAAAAAACACGGTGATGGAGTAAAAGTAATTGCATTATGGGTTGAAAATGCTCGTTCTGCATGGGAAGAAACCACAAAAAGAGGTGCAAAATCTTTCATGGAACCAACAATAGAGAAAGACGAAAATGGTGAAGTGGTTCGTTCGGGAATTTATACATATGGTGAAACCGTACATATATTTGTAGAACGCAAAAACTACAACGGCCTCTTTTTACCTGGATTTGTTGTTTGGAAATCCGATTACAACCCAGAATCTCTTGGCTTAAAATACATAGACCACATGGTTGGAAACGTAGGTTGGGGCGAAATGAATCAATGGGTAAAATGGTATGAAGACGTAATGGGATTTGAAAACTTTTTATCATTTGACGACACACAAATTCACACAGAATATTCAGCATTAATGTCTAAAGTAATGAGTAATGGAAATGGAAGAATTAAATTTCCAATTAATGAACCTGCTGAAGGAAAGAAAAAATCTCAAATTGAAGAATATTTAGATTTTTATGAAGGTCCGGGTGTGCAACATATCGCCGTAGCAACAGACGACATTATTAAGACAGTTTCTGAATTAAAAGCAAGAGGTGTTGAGTTTTTACCTCCACCGCCTCAAGCCTATTATGATGAAATTCCAAGTAGACTTGGCATACATAGAGATATGATGAAAGAAGATATTAAAAAACTTCAAGAATTGTCAATCCTTGTAGATGCTGATGAAGATGGTTATTTGTTACAAATCTTTACAAAACCCGTGGAAGACAGACCAACGTTGTTCTTTGAAATTATACAACGAATGGGGGCAAAAGGATTTGGTGCCGGTAACTTCAAAGCGTTATTCGAATCGATAGAACGCGAACAAGCATTAAGAGGAACTTTATAAATAATAAAACACAAAAAAGGCGCTATTTAATTAGGGCCTTTTTTAATTAAAAAGCTATGAATTAACCTTTTATAAAATATAAGTATTAATTTTTTTAATTTTTTGAAGGTATTTTGTTATAATTTAAACACTCAGGATTGCCAACTTGATAAAAAAATGCGGTTATTTTTTTGTATCATTAAATTTTAAACCATTTTTTTAAATATATGTTTGTTAAAAGTGTTAAAGTTAATTTTTTGTTGAATTTTTCACAACATTGAACCTAATTTTGCACTTACAATTTGAGAGGTAGTAGACTCATCTTGTTATAAGTTTTTCATAATTTATAGTTTTTTGGTTGGTTAATAGCATAAAAACTCAGTCATTTCATTTGACTGAGTTTTTTGTTTTTGTACTTTTGGAACAATAATTGTTTATACGTGCTTACTATCCATAAACAACAAAAACATGAAAAGATTTTTTACTCTTTTAGCACTATTTCTTCTAACAAATTCTTTCAACACAGAAGAAATTGATTCTTATTCGGTCGGTGAATTTCTTAAATTTCGCATCCATTATGGGTTGGTAAATGCAGGTCACGCTACTTTAGAGGTTAAAGAAGCTACTTTGGCTGGTAAAAAAATGCACCATGTCATAGGAAAAGGCTATACAACCGGAATGACTAAATTTTTTTTCAAAGTTGAAGATAATTATGAAAGTTATTTCGACAAAGAAACGAACAAACCCTATGTGTTTATTAGAAAAATTAATGAAGGTGGCTATACAAAAAATCAACAAGGGTATTTTAATCAAGTAAACAATACGGTTTTGGTTAAAGATTACAAAAATAACACCGAAAAAACATTTAAAGTTCCTGAAGAAGTACAAGATATTGTTTCTTCTTTTTATCACCTAAGAAATCACCCAAAAGTAAATGAATTAAAAGTGGGTGAGTCAATAGCAATTGATATGTTTTTTGACGACGAGACTTTTAAATTTAAACTAAAATTTATTGGTAAAGAAAATATAAACACTAAATTTGGAGACATCAATTGTATGGTTTTTAAACCCTTTGTTCAAGCAGGAAGAGTTTTTAAAGAAGAAGAAAGTTTAACAGTTTGGATATCAGACGACAACAATAAAATTCCTGTTCGAATAAAAGCCAGTTTAGCAGTAGGCTCTTTAAAAGCAGACTTAGAAGAATACAAAGGACTGAAACATCCTATTAAATTTAAATAACACAGCATGTTAACACCCGAAATAAAAGAAAAAATTGATCTTTTAGACGAAAAATTTAAAAGCATCAATCAAAAAACAGCCACACATTTAGAAGGATTGCTTTGGGCAAAACCCATAACCTATTGGGATTATATTCAAACAGACGCCTTACTAAACCTTCAAACTCAAAGAACCACATTGCCAGACGAAATGGTATTTGTAATGTACCATCAAGTAAATGAATTGTTATTCAAAATGATTCTTTGGGAAATTGAACAAGTGTGTCATGCTGAAAAATTGACTACGGCTTTCTTTACAGAAAAAATGCGACGTATTTCTAGATATTTTGACATGCTTACTACTTCTTTTGACATCATGGGAGACGGAATGGAGGTAGAACAATACATGAAATTTAGAAACACATTGACTCCCGCAAGTGGCTTTCAAAGCGCACAATACCGGTTAATAGAATTTTCATCGACAGACTTAATCAACCTTATTGACAACCGATTTAGAACTACAATTGACAGAAATACGCCTTATGAACATGCATTTGAACATTTGTATTGGCAAGCCGCTGGAAAAGATTATCAAACCGGCGAAAAAAGTTATTTAATTCTGGAATTTGAACGTAAATATAAAGCCGAATTTTTACGACATATGGAAACGTATAATACTATAAATATTTGGCAAAAGTTCAAGCAACTCCCTGAAGAAGATCAAAAAAATCATGAATTAGTGGCTGCCATGAGACATTATGACAAAACCGTAAATATTACATGGGTAATGGGTCATTTTAATGCGGCTAAAAAATATATTGAAAGCGGACATGGAACGGGTGAAGCTACGGGCGGAAGCGATTGGAAAAAATACATGTTGCCAAAATACCAAAAAAGAATATTTTTCCCTGAATTATGGACTAAAGAAGAATTAGACAACTGGGGCGAATAAAAACAAGGAGGAACAACTATTGAAATATATTATTTACCTTTTTCTAGCTTTAATAAGCGTTTCTTGCAATCAAAAAAGTGAAACGAACACCACTAAAAAAATTAAGAAAGAGCCCATCATTAAAGATTTCGGCTTTACTTTTAATGATTTTTCAGTTGTTACCGATACCTTGCACGCAGGAGATACGTTTAGCACCATTTTAGAAAACTATACCTTACCTGACAGCTTAAAAATTCATGATGTTACTGAAAAAATTAAAGACACATTTAATTTAAAAAACATTCGTGCAGGTAAAGCTATTTATACTTTTTCCGACAAAAAAAACAAAAAAGCACTTAAAGCTTTAGTCTATGTGCAGGACAAAACAAACTACTTAGTCGTTGATTTAAGAGACAGTATTGTCGTTCAACTTAAACAAAAACCAACAATAACTAAACGAAGAACTGTCGCTGCTGCTCTTGACGGCTCATTGTCAGAAACATTAGAAAGAAATAAGGTCAGTGCTGCTTTAGCTAATCAATTAGCGCTAATCTATGCTTACACAATTGACTTCTTTAAAATTCAAAAAGGCGATAAATTTGCGGTGACCATTCAAGAAAAATATTTTCAAAATGGCGACTATTTAGGCGTTGATAAAATAGAAGCCTGTTACTTTGAATACAAAGGCAAAAAAATTTACGCCTTCCCCTATAAATTAGACGATAAATACAAAAAAATCGAATACTACGATGAAGAAGGAAAAGGGCTAAAAAATATGTTTTTAAAAGCCCCTTTAGATTATTTCAGATTGACTTCTCGTTTTACACGTGCGCGCTTTCACCCTGTTCAATTGAGATGGAAAGCACACAACGGAACCGATTATGCAGCCCCACACGGCACACCCATAAAAACTACCGCTGCTGGTGTTGTTGAAAAAACAGGCTACACTGCTGGAAATGGAAATTTTGTAAAAGTAAAGCACAGCGGTATGTATGCTACGCAGTATTTACACATGTCGAGAATCCTAGTAAAACCAGGACAACGTGTCTCGCAAGGACAAATTATTGGACGAGTAGGAAGTACAGGATTAGCCACGGGACCTCACGTGTGTTATCGCTTTTGGAAAAACGGAGTACAAGTAGATCCGTTGCGTTTAAAATTACCAAACACAGAACCGATGTCTAAAAAACAAAAGACAACGTTTTTAACTTATATTAAACCATTAAAAAAAGAACTAGACGATATTTCCTCAAAAACTTTTAACGAATAGATTATGGCCTTAGCAAACATTAACCCCACAGAAACAAATGCTTGGAAAAAATTAAACAATCATTATACCGAACAAAAAAAACATTCTATAAAAGAATTGTTTCAAAATGACAGCCATCGTGCGGCTAAATTTTCAATAGAATGGGAAGATTTTTTTGTAGATTATTCAAAAAACAATTGGACAGAAGAAACGATTCATTTATTACTTCAATTAGCGGAAGAAGTTGAGCTAAAAAAAGCCATTTCAAGCTACTTCTCTGGTGACAAAATAAATGAAACAGAAAACAGGGCTGTACTACACACGGCTTTAAGAAGTTTTTCTACAAATGCGTTTACGGTTGATGGCATAAATATTACCGAAGACATTCAAAAAACTAAAAATAAAATGAAAGCCTTTGTAAACGAAGTGCTTTCTGGAACAAAAAAAGGCTATACAAACAAATCCTTTACTACGGTCGTAAATATTGGCATTGGCGGCTCTGACTTGGGTCCGGCGATGATTGTAGAGGCGTTACAGTTTTACAAATCGCATTTACAAACGCATTTTATTTCTAATGTAGATGGCGATCATGTACAAGAAATACTAAAAAAAATAAATCCTGAAACTACTCTTTTTGTGGTGGCTTCAAAAACATTTACCACACAAGAAACCTTAACAAATGCCGAAACGGTAAAAAAATGGTTTTTAGAACACGCCAAACAAGAAGACGTAGCCAAACATTTTGTTGCAGTTTCTACTAACTTAGAAAAAGTAACAGAATTTGGCATTGCAACTGACAACATTTTTCCAATGTGGGACTGGGTTGGTGGAAGATTTTCGCTATGGAGTGCCGTAGGACTTTCAATAGCACTCGCTGTAGGATTTGACAATTTTGACAAACTATTGCTAGGCGCAAATAAAATGGACACCCATTTTAAAGAAACTTCTTTTGATAAAAACATACCTGTTTTATTGGCCTTATTAAGCATTTGGCACAATAATTTTTTTGAGGCAGAAACAGAAGCATTGATTCCTTATACCCAATATTTACAAAAACTAGCTCCGTACTTGCAACAAGGCATTATGGAAAGTAATGGAAAATCAATTGCGCGAAACGGTCAACCAGTAAATTATCAAACAGGAACAATAGTTTGGGGAGAACCTGGGACAAATTCCCAACATGCGTTTTTCCAATTAATTCATCAAGGAACAAAATTAATTCCAACTGATTTTATAGGCTTCATACATCCTTTATATGGCGAACAAGACCATCATAATAAATTGATGTCAAACTTTTTTGCACAAACTGAAGCCTTGTTAATGGGTAAAACAAAAGAACAAGTCATAGCTGAATTTAACGCACAAGGCAAAACAGAAGAGCAAGTTAAAGATTTAATTCCTTTTAAAGTGTTTGAAGGCAATAAACCTACCAATACCTTATTAATAGATAAATTAACTCCCGAATCGCTAGGCGAATTAGTTGCTTTGTATGAGCATAAAATTTTTGTGCAAGGTGTAATTTGGAATATTTACAGTTATGATCAATGGGGTGTTGAACTGGGAAAACAATTGGCTAATTCGGTATTAAAAGACATCGAATCTGACGTAATTAGCGATCATGACAGTTCCACGAAAGGACTAATTAACCGATTTAAAAGCAAATAAACCCCAATAAAATCAAGCCTTACCGCTTGATTTTTTTTTGTTAATATTAAGTTAACGTTTATAAAAAAATTTATATTATTTTTGCATAAAATTTTTAAACTAACAACATGAAAAAAATTAACTTTTTGTTTTTCGCATTGTTTATGATGGTTTCATCGTTAACATTTGCACAAACAACTGTAACTGGTACAGTGGTTGACGATGCTAACAAACCTTTAGCTAGCGCTACAGTAAAAGTAAAAGGAAGTTCAGTTTCTGTATTGACTTCAGAAAACGGAAGTTTTAAAATTACTTCTAAAGAAAGCAAAGGAACAATCGTAGTTTCTTTTATTGGTTTTGACGCAAAAGAATATGCGTTCTCTGGTAGTCAAGACTTAGGAGCTATTTCCCTACAATCTAACACCTCTTCTATTGAAGAAGTAGTAGTAAAAACAACAACAATTGACGTTGCTAAAAACAGAAAAACACCAGTGGCTGTTTCAACTGTAAAAGCTTCTGTAATTGCTGAAAAATTAGGTAACCAAGAGTTTCCTGAAATTTTAAACAACACGCCTTCTGCGTATGCTACTAAATCAGGTGGTGGTTTTGGTGATTCAAGAGTTAATATTCGTGGATTTAACCAAAACAATATTGCGGTATTAATTAACGGGGTACCTGTTAATGATATGGAAAACAGTTCTGTTTACTGGAGTAACTGGGCTGGTTTATCTGATGTAACTAGCGCTATGCAAGTACAAAGAGGTTTAGGTTCTTCTAAATTAGCTATTTCTTCTGTGGGAGGTACTATTAACGTAGTAACTAAATCTGCAGACCAAAAACAAGGCGGAAATATTGGTGTTACGATTGGTAACAACGATTATTTAAAAGCTCAATATTCTTACAACACAGGTAAAATGAAAAATGGTTTATCTGCTTCTGTTTTATTTTCAAGCACTACTGGTAACGGATACGTGGATGGAACTAAATTTGAAGGGTACAACTACTTTGTTGGTTTAGGCTATGAAATCAATAAAAAACACGATTTACAATTCATCATTACAGGTGCGCCACAATGGCACAACCAAAGATCTGCAGCACCTACAATTGCACAATACATTCAGTATGGTGTAGATGGAGAACCAAACATTAAATACAACTCTGATTGGGGTAGATTAAACGGTGAAGAATACAGTTTTAGAACTAACTTCTACCACAAACCAGTAATGTCGTTAAACTGGGATTGGAAAATCTCTGACAAAATGAAATTATCTACTGTGTTCTATGGTTCTTGGGGTCGTGGAGGCGGATCTAACGGTACAGGTGCTATCAGAGGTAACCAATTTAACAATGCTAACTTAAGACTTCCTGATGGAACAATCAACGTTGATTTTATCCAAGCGTGGAACCAAGGTCAAGCAGTAACAAATGGTGCTTTTGCACCAGCTCCTAGAGCTACAATTGGTGGGTATTATGAAAATAGTTCTTCTACTACTAATACTGCTACAAATGGTATTTCTAAAATATCATCTATCAACTCACACAACTGGTACGGAGGTATCATGAACTTAAACACTAAATTAAATGATAAATTTACATTAGATTTTGGTGTGGACATGAGAACGTATAGAGGTATTCACTACCAAGTATTAAACGATTTATTAGGTTCTACATTTTATAGAAATGGATCAGGAGTTTCTACGGGAGACATTAACAATCCTAACGAAGTTGTCACTTGGACGTATAATACGACACCTAATGGTAATCCGTTTTTCAACACAAACTATCAAAAAGCTATCAACTACAACAATGATGGTTTAGTAAGATGGTTTGGTGCGTTTACGCAATTAGAGTATGCTACTGAAAAATTAACAGCTTTCGTTCAAGGAGCCGTTTCTCAACAAGGATTTAAAAAGAATGACTATTTCTTATACTTAACATCTAATCCTTTATCTTCTACAAGCTACAAAAACATTATGGGTGGAAACATCAAAGGGGGTGCTAACTATAACATCAACGAACAACACAATGTATTTGTAAACGCAGGATATTACTCAAAACAACCGTTCTTTAATGCAGTATATCCAAACAATAAATCATTAGTTAATGAGAACTTAACAAATGAAAAGATTTTTGGTTTAGAAGCAGGTTACGGATTCAAATCGGCTACTTTCAATGCTAATGTAAATATTTACCACACGACTTGGAAAGACAGATACCAAAGAAGCACTGACCCTGCTACAACTAACCAAGGAGGATATTTTGACTTTGCTGGTATTCAAGAAGTACACGATGGGGTAGAATTAGAATTTACATACAAACCATTGAAAAAATTAGACATCAACGGTATGTTCTCTTATGGAAACTGGTACTACAAAAACGACATTACAGCTAACAGATACGATGTTAACAATGCTCAAATCGGTACTGGATCAACATTATATTTAGACGGTGTTAAAGTAGGTGATGCTGCACAAACGACAGCTGCTTTAGGCGCTGCTTATAAAATAACTAATGGGTTAAAAATAGATGCAAACTACAGATATGCTGATAGATTATATGCTGCCATTTCACCTGCAAACTTTACAACTGCTAACAACAAAGGTTCATTACAATTGCCTTCTTTCGGATTATTAGATGCTGGGGTATCTTATAAAATGGAGTTAGGTAAAAACAAATCGGAGTCATTAAACTTCAGATTCAACATGAACAACGTGTTAGACAAAGTATACATTGCTGAGTCTAAAACAAACATCTTTGCTGATGATAACGTAAGTTCAACAAACCCTTCTTTAGGAACTTATGCTTCTAACAATAGATTATACAATGGTGTAGCTAACGCTAACCAAGTATTCTTTGGATTTGGTAGAACTTGGAACTTAAGTGTTGCTTACAAATTCTAATACAAGCATAAAACATATAGTTAAAAGCGGCTCAATGAGCCGCTTTTTTTATTGCCCTATTTTAATCATTTATTACATTTCACATAAAATAAGTACATTTACAAAAAAAACGACACATGGTATTAAGTAGATTTTGGTTGGTAATTTTTATTTCATCTATCTTTTTTGTGGTAGTGGGTTTGTTTTCTTCACAATACTATTCCATAGATTATGTACTAAATGGCAAACAAGGCGAACCGCTTTTAATCAATGAAAAGTATATAAAAGAAGTCCCAAAATTTATTCAAGATAGTTTACAAAAAAAAGAAGACAAAACCTATGTCGTTAATCGCAATACAAAAGATGCAGACACTACTTATGTGTATTCCAATCAAACGGTAAAAGTATATAGCGGCACACAAAAAGCAGACGGCTTGTTGCCCATGACAAAAACCAGTTTGTTTGATTTAATTTTGCCCTTAATGGCTTATTTATCGTTTTTCTGTGGCATTATGGAATTGCTTATCATTTCCGGTGCTTCTGAACGATTAGCTAAAAAATTAAGTCCGTTATTTGCTAAAGTTTTTCCTTCTATCCCTAAAAACCATGAATCCATTTCTTATATGACGTTGAACTTTTCAGCCAACTTCTTAGGATTGGATTCTGCGGCAACGCCTTTTGGGCTAAAAGCCATGCAAAGTTTACAAGAATTAAACCCAGACAAAGACAAAGCCAGTGATGCGCAAATCATGTTTATGTGTTTGCATGCGGCTGGTTTAACGCTAATTCCAACATCGATTATTGGTTACCGTGCTGCCGAAAACGCTGCCAATCCCGCCGATGTCATGTTGCCATGCATCATTACTTCGTTTGTAGGAACTATTGCTGCCTTTTTATTAGTAGGAATCAAACAAAAAATCAACTTCAAAAGCGCTTCGTTACTAGCGGTTTTAATGGGTGTTATTGGGGCTATCGTTGGGTTGTTATTCTACGTAAACAGCTTAGATTTAATCGGAAAAAATTACTTTACATCCAATCTTTCGGGGTTATTACTCATTATCATTATTGGCTTTACACTTATCTTTTCTTTTGTTCAAGAGAAAAAATTTGTGGAACATAAAACCACTATTTTTGATACGTTTGTAACCGGAGCAAACAACGGATTAAAAACCGGTGTGACCATTTTTCCTTATGTAATGGGGATGTTAGTGGCCATTTCGTTATTTAGAAATAGCGGTTTGTTTGAACTAATGAGTAACGGTATTTCTTTTGTTTTTTCACATCTTGGTGTAGCTAAAGAAATCACCGATTCACTTCCTGTTGCGATGTTGCGCCCTTTTAGTTCGGGAGGTTCAAGAGGCTTTATGATTGATGCGATGAAACAGTTTGGCCCTGATTCCTTGTCGGGAAGACTAAGCTGTATTTTCCAGTGTAGTGCTGAAACAACTTTCTATGTCATTGCGGTGTACTTTGGAAGCATCAACGTAAAAAACACACGTTATACGTTAGGCATGATGCTTTTAGTGGATTTAATTTGTGTGATTACGGCGATTTGTGTGGCAAGTTGGTTTTTTTAAGATATACTAATTAACCACATTTCATTTTTTCAATCCCAGCAAAAATCCGTAACTTTACCTTTCAAAACACTCACATAATGGACTTTTTATATCAAGACCCGTATCCAATTCTAAAAGACGATACGGAATACAAAAAATTGACTTCAGATTTTGTAAAAATTGAGCAACTTGGCGACAGAGAAATCTTAGTGGTTGATCCAAAAGGATTAGAACTATTAGCGCAAGAAGCTATGGACGACGTTTCGTTTATGTTGCGTTCGGCACATTTACAAAAACTGCGAAACATCATTGAAGACCCAGAAGCAACAGACAACGATCGTTTTGTAGCCTACAACTTATTACAAAATGCAGCTGTGGCAATTGAAAGGCAATTACCTTCTTGTCAAGACACAGGAACAGCTATTGTAGTGGCTAAAAAAGGAGAAAATGTGTATACGGGAGTTGATGATGGCGAATGGCTGTCAAAAGGGATTTTCAATACATACCAAAATAAAAATCTTCGTTACTCGCAAATTGTTCCGATTTCGATGTTTGAAGAAAAGAATTCAGGTTCAAATTTACCCGCACAAATTGATATTTATGCGAAAAAAGGAAATTCGTATGAGTTTTTATTTTTAACAAAAGGTGGCGGTTCGGCCAACAAAACGTTTTTATACCAAAAAACCAAATCGTTATTAAATGAAAAATCGTTAGACGAATTTATTCGTGAGCGCATTATGGATTTGGGAACAGCGGCTTGTCCTCCGTACCATTTGGCCATCGTAATTGGCGGCACTTCTGCGGAAGCGAACTTAGCAGCTGTGAAAAAAGCTTCTGCCGGGTATTTTGACCATTTGCCAACTTCTGGAAACATGGCTGGTCAAGCGTTTCGTGATTTAGAATGGGAAAAACGAGTACAAGAAATTTGCCAAGAAAGCGCTATTGGTGCCCAATTTGGTGGAAAATATTTAACACATGATGTACGTGTCATTCGTTTACCTCGTCACGCGGCTTCTTGCCCGGTGGGAATGGGCGTTTCTTGTTCGGCAGATAGAAACATAAAAGGAAAAATCACGAAAGACGGTATTTTCTTAGAACAATTGGAAACCAATCCAGGGCAATTTTTACCTGAAACAGCTCCCCATTTAGAGCCTGCAGTAGAAATTGATTTGAACAAACCCATGCCAGAAATTTTGGCAGAGTTATCAAAATACCCCATCAAAACCCGATTGAAATTAAACGGAACGTTGATTGTGGCTCGTGATATTGCACATGCAAAAATCGCAGCATTATTAGACGCTGGTAAACCAATGCCAGACTATTTCAAAAATCATCCTGTATATTATGCAGGACCTGCAAAAACACCAGACGGAATGCCATCAGGAAGTTTTGGACCAACAACAGCAGGAAGAATGGACGTGTATGTGGACGAATTCCAAGCCGCTGGCGGTAGCATGATTATGCTCGCTAAAGGAAACCGAAGTAAAGACGTGATGAACGCTTGCAAAAAACATGGCGGATTCTATTTAGGCTCAATTGGTGGTCCTGCGGCTATTTTAGCGAAAGAAAATATCTTATCGGTAGAAGTGGTTGATTTTGAAGAATTAGGCATGGAAGCGATTCGAAAAATCACCGTGAAAGATTTCCCGGCTTTTATTATTACCGATGATAAAGGAAATGATTTCTTCTCAACATTGAGTCATTAAGAGAAAAATACAAATAAAAAACCCTGTCATGTTTAATATATGACAGGGCATAATTAATTAAGTATGAAATCGGTAAACTAATTATTTATTAAACTCAACAATGTCTGCAGATATTGTACACTCTACAATTATCATCAATCCTAAAAAATTAGAATTTTTAAAACTTGTAGTTACATTTGCTAATGCTTGATTAGATTTTAGATTATGTTTTTGTAATAAATCTTGTTTTGCTTCATTAATTAACGACATCCTATCGTTACCACCAATACCAAGTACATATGTTGCTCTTGATTTTCCCTCAACATTCATTGTTGAATAAGAAAAATTAGCTGAACTTAAATTTGTAGTTGTTCCGTTATTTAATCCACCACTAAAAGTTGCCATACAACTCGTCATCATAGTTATTACAACTAAAAACGATAATAATTTAATTTTTTTCATAAATTTTTAATTTTAATTAATAATAATGCAAATTTATATTTTCAGCAGAAAAAAAATGTATAAATAATTTCTTTATTTGATTAATTTGTTCTAATTTTGAACTATTAATTCACATTATTATGATACAACAACCTGAAACTAAGATTAAACAAATTCGTGAATTGAAGAATTTTACACAGGAGTATGTAGCACAACAACTAGGTTTGTCAACCCGTGCCTATAGTAAAATTGAAACAGGAGAAACACAGTTAACCATTAACAGGCTGAATGAAATTAGCGCCATTTTTGGAGTTCCGCCCATGGAAGTTCTAGGTTTTGATGACAAACAAGTATTTAATAATTGTAAGCAAGACGGTTACATAGGAATAAATCATATAAATATGCCCGAAAAACTGATACAGCAATACGAAGAAACCATACAAGCATTAAAAGAACAAATTGAAGTAATGAAGTTGTTAATGGATAAATAAGAGATCCTGAACCATCCCGAGATTTCGGGACAGGATGAAAAATATCATTTCACCTGCAAGGTTTCCAAAACCTTGTAGGTGTTTTTATTTTATGGATACCTACAAGGTCAAAAAAGACCTTGCAGGATATTAAACTCGTTATGAACTCCCAACTCAAAACTCAAAACTCACCACTCAAAACCTACTCCACAAACAAAACCAACCCCTTCAAATAATGTCCTTCTGGGTGGTAAATATTGGTTGGGTGGTCGGGTCCTTGCTCTAATTTATGTAACACTCTAATGTTTCTTCCGGTTTCTATAGCTGCTGCGGCAATGGTGTTATAAAACAACACATCATCAATAACTTGCGAGCACGAAAACGTAAATAAAATTCCGTTGGGTGCTAAGGCTTTTAATCCTGCTATATTTAAACGTTTATAGGCTTGCGTTGCGGTGTGTTTACTTTTGATGCTTTTTGCAAAAGCGGGTGGGTCTAATACAATCACGTCGTATTGTTGCGTGTGCTCTTTCATGAAATTAAACACATCGTCGGCAACCGCTTTATGATTGGCATGTGGAAAATTTAATTCCATATTGCTCGCTGCTAAATCCACCGCTTTTTGAGAAATATCTACCGAAGTAACCAATTCGGCTCCGGCACTCATGGCATAAATGGAAAATCCACCTGTGTAGCAAAAGGTGTTTAGTACTTTTTTACCTTTGGAGAATTCACCTAATAATTTTCGGTTTTCGCGTTGGTCTAAGAAGAAACCTGTTTTTTGGCCTTCTACCCAATTTACAGAAAACAAAATGTTGTTCTCTTTGGCAACGGTTTCGGCTTTGGTTCCGAACAAGAAATAATCGGTTCCGGTATTCGGTAACGTTCCTGAACTTTTACAATAAATAGTTTCGCAATACGCCGAAAAATTAGCTTGTATGGCTTTAGCGATTTGTTCCATTTGAAGAAAAATACCAGTAGAATGGGCTTGAATAACCCAGTTTTTATCGTAATAATCGATAATTAACCCCGGAACACCATCGCCTTCTCCGTGGATTACTCGGAACGCATTTGTAACTTCTAAATTCAATAATTTTAAACGTAATTTCCAAGCCGATTGTAGTTTGTCTGCCCAAAAGCTATCAGAAAAAGTTTCCGTAGCAAACGTCAAAATTCGGACCACAATACTTCCTTTATCGCTGAAATAACCAGTGCCTAAATGCTTGTTTTGCGAATCGACTACATCTACCATTTCGCCGTCGTTTATTTCACGACTCACGCCATACACCGCACCGCTGAAAATCCATGGGTGGCGACGTTGTATCGATTTTTCTTTACCTGATTTTAGAATTACTTTTGGAAACATAGTTTGATTTGAAAATGAAAAAATTTGAGAATTTGAAAATATCCGAGTAGCCCATTTTCAAATTCTCAAATCTTCAAATTGATTAATTATATACTCATTTCAGGAATGTTTCCTTCAATGATTAAATCAGCTTCTGTGGCTTTGATTATGTCTTCTACTGAAACGCCTGGTGCACGTTCTAGCAATTTAAAACCTTTAGGTGTTACTTCTAAAACAGCTAATTCGGTAACTACTTTTTTCACACAGCCTACACCCGTTAAAGGCAGTGTACATTGCTTTAAGATTTTTGATTCGCCTGCTTTATTTACGTGCATCATCGCTACGATAATATTTTCAGCCGAAGCTACTAAATCCATAGCACCCCCCATTCCTTTTACCATTTTTCCTGGAATTTTCCAATTAGCAATATCGCCATTTTCAGAAACTTCCATCGCGCCTAAAATCGTTAAATCTACTTTTTGGGCACGAATCATTCCGAAACTAAAAGCAGAATCAAAGAAACTTGCGCCTGGTAACGTAGTAATCGTTTGTTTTCCTGCGTTGATAATGTCGGCATCTTCTTCTCCTTCAAAAGGAAACGGACCCATTCCTAAAACCCCATTTTCTGATTGAAATTCAACAGAAATATCCGTTCGAACATAATTCGCTACTAAAGTTGGAATTCCGATTCCTAAATTAACGTAATACCCGTCTTTTACTTCTTGGGCGATGCGTTGTGCTATTTGATTTTTATCTAATGCCATATATTATTTGATGATTTGAAAATTTGATGATTTGAAAATTAACGCTTCTTTGAAGAAGATATAATCTTAGAAATTATCAAATTTATCGATTGTAACTTTTTTAATAATTCTTCATTAGGACTTGGATAAAATTCTGATTTTTGGCAAAGTTCTAACCAAAATTGTAATTCATCTGTTTCCTTTGCTGAGATTTTAAACTTGTGTATAAAATCAGCTTTGCTTTCTGCATTTTGGGCTTCTCTAATATTAGCGCCAATTGAAGTTCCGCTTCTAAAAATTTGAGAGGCCATTTCAAAACGGTTTGTCTTTCTAATTTCCTCCGAAAAACTAATTATTTCAAGGGCAAACTCGAAAGTTAATTTTACAATTAAATTGTCCTTGTCGCTTCTCATCTTCAAATTTTCAAATTAAAAAATCTTCAAATTACTTTTGACGAACTGTGCGTTGCTCAATTCTTTTTTCAAATTTCTCCCCTTGAAAAATACGATTTACCATAATTCCTGGGATATGAATTTCGTTTGGATTCAATGTCCCGGCTGGTACTAATTCTTCCACCTCAGCAATCGTAATTTTTGCTGCACCTGCCATACATGCATTGAAATTTCGAGCCGTTCCTTTAAAAATTAAATTTCCCGCTTCGTCACCTTTCCATGCTTTTACGATAGAAAAATCGGCTTTGTAGGCCAATTCCATTACATGCATTTTCCCGTTGAATTCACGTGTTTCTTTTCCTTCTGCGACTTCGGTTCCGAAACCAGCAGGTGTAAAAAACGCAGGAATTCCTGCTTGAGCAGCACGGCATTTTTCAGCTAACGTTCCTTGAGGAGTTAATTCAACATCTAATTCGCCAGAAAGCATTTGACGTTCAAATTCAGCATTTTCTCCTACATAAGAAGAAATCATTTTCTTAATTTGACGTTTTTGTAATAACAATCCCAATCCGAAATCGTCTACACCGGCATTGTTTGAAATACAAGTCAAATTAGTTACGTTTTTTCGAACTAACTCAGCAATACTGTTTTCGGGAATACCACAAAGTCCAAAACCTCCTAGCATTATCGTTTGTCCATCTTGAATTCCTTCAAGTGCTTCTTGTACGTTGTTTACTTTTCTTGAAATCATATTTTTAATCTAATCCTAATTCATTTGCGTCGGGCTGTGCGTCAATTGGTGCGCCTGTAGAGTCTACTGCTGTAGAATCATTTGAAACAGGGCTTGATTTACAATCCACTTGTATAGATAAATTTTCTGGTCGTTCAAAAGGTTGGTTAGAGACTTTTAAAGTGGTGTCTGCATAACATTTTCTCATAAAAATACCATAAATAGGCAGAGCCATTGTGGCGCCTTGTCCCATAGATGTTTCTTTAAAATGCGCAGATCGATCTTCATTTCCTACCCATACGCCAGCGGCTAAATTTGGCACCATGCCTATAAACCATCCGTCAGAGTTGTTTTGTGATGTTCCTGTCTTTCCTGCTACAGGTCCTCTAATGTTATACGGCACGCCTGTTAAGAAATTTGATGGCGAAGAAGCTGCCCAACGTAAACGCGAACCTGTTCCAGACTCAGTAACGCCTTCCATTAATTTTATTACAGAATAAGCCACGTCTTTATTTACCACATCATGAGATTCTGGGGTGGCTTGATAAATAACTACTCCGTTTTTATCTTCAATACGCGTAATTAATTGTGGTTTGATATACACCCCTTCGTTGGCAAAGGTACTAAATGCTGCTACCATTTCTGAAACCGTAATTTCTACAGCGCCTAAAGCGATTGCTGGTCTATTAGGAATATTGGCTGTAACCCCTAATTTTTTAGCCATATCCACAACGGCTGGCGCGCCCACTTCATGGATTAAACGAGCTGAAACGGTATTAATGGAATTGGCTAATGCTTTTTTAAGTGTTACCAATCCTCTATATTTTCCGTCAGAGTTATTTGGTGTCCAATCTTTATCGTTATTATCCCCTTTTAAAATTGTATACGGCGCATCTAACACCATGTCACAAGGTGATTTTTCTAAACGATCAATACAAGTTGCATATACAAATGGCTTAAACGTAGAACCTACTTGTCGGGCGCCTTGACCCACATGGTCATACTGAAAATATTTGTAATTGATGCCGCCAACCCATGCTTTTACATATCCTGTTTGTGGCTCCATAGCCATCATTCCTGCTTGTAAAAAATGCTTGTAATACAAGATGGAATCTTTTGGTTTCATGATGGTGTCTCTTTCGCCTTTCCATGTAAAAACTTTCATCTTGGTAGGTACATCAAATGATTTGACAATTTCAGATTCTTCTTTACCGTTAATGCTCATCACACGCCATCTTTCAGAATTTTTCATGGCTTGTTTAATGATTTTATCTGTCTCTTGTGGCGTAATGTCTAAAAACGGGGCGTTTGGATTGTCTTTTTGTCTTCTAAAAAATTCTTTTTGCAAATTAGCCAAATGTTCACTCACGGCTTCTTCTGCATATTGTTGCATACGAGAATCTATTGTAGTGTAAATTTTTAAACCATCTGTATAAATATCATATTCATCACCATCATCATTTGGGTTATTTTTTACCCATTCTTTTAATTCTTCGCGAATATACTCTCTAAAATAAGTTGCCATTCCCTCGCTATGGCTTTCAGGTTTGAAATTAATTTTTACAGGGCGTTTTTTTAATACTTCTGCAACTTCTTGAGTGATAAACTTATTTTTTACCATTTGGTCAAAAACGGTATTTCTTCGGTTTAAAACTTTAGCGCGTCTTTTTTCTTTAGTAGGGTTAAACAGTGCTGGGTTTTTTAACATGCCCACAAACAAGGCACTTTCTTCAATGGTTAAGTTTTTTGGCTCTTTATTCATGTAAATTTTAGCAGCAGAACGAATCCCAACGGCGCCATTTACAAAATCTACTTTATTTAAATATAAAGCAATAATTTCTTGTTTAGTATATTGTCTTTCTAGTTTGGTAGAAATAATCCATTCTTTACATTTTTGAATGATTCTAAAAAGGATAAATTTAGACCCCTCACCGTGAAATAAATTTTTAGCTAACTGCTGTGTAATTGTACTTGCACCTCCGCCTCTTCCTAAACTCGCTACTGCTCTAAGTGTGCCTCTTGCATCAATACCTGAGTGTTCATAAAAACGTTCGTCTTCAGTTGCCACTAATGCTTTTACCAAATGTGGCGGTAAGTCTTCATATTTTACAGGTGTTCTGTTTTCTTTATAAAATTTACCTATTGTTTTTCCATCGGAAGAAATTATTTCTGTTGCAATATTTGTATCTGGATTTTCTAATTCGTCGAAAGAAGGCATTTTACCAAAAAAGCCCCAAGATGCTAGTAAGAAAAACAAGAATACTCCTCCAAAAGAATAGAAGAATAGTTTCCAAAACCTTCTCACGTAATCTGAATAATCTACTTTGTTATTTTTAGTAGCCATATCTTATTTTGTTTTTTCAATTCTAAATCCAACTTCTGTAACCCCTTCTAAATCCTGTAATCCGCTTACTTTTCCTGTTTGTCTTAAAGCGTGTTCTAAGGTAACGGTATAGGTGCCTATTTTTGAAAAACTAAAGTTTTCTTTATACCACAACTTACTCTCTTTAATATCAGAAAACCCAACCCCTAAAAGCGAACCATCCGGATTAGTCATTTGGTATTCTAAAGTATCTACCAATATTTTTCCGTTAGGTTGATTGAGTTTTGCGATGACAAATAGATTGTTGTACGGATAATCGTTATTGTTTCTAATGTTAATAAAGAAATTATATTTTGAAACCGTATCTTTTTGTTCAAACGTGAAACTTGTCTTATCGTTCTTTTTCCATGTGCCATCAAATTCTCTATATTCATCGAATATTTGTTGTTTGTCACAAGAAAACAACACAAAAACAATGCCTAAAAAAGCTATTTTGGAAACCATTTTATTCATTTCTATCTTTACTAGGTTTTCTTCTTTTTTTGTTTTTGCTTTTCTTTTTAGGTTGGTCAAAACGTGTTAAACTATCTTGTCCTACCACATTTTGGAAATTTTGCTCTGGATTAGTTGTTGTGGTTTCAAAAACATAATCTTCCAGTTGTGCAATTTTTTTACCCTGTTTGTTTAAGGCTACAATTTCCATAGCTTGTTCTGCTTTTATAACGTGCCAATTAGCAGGGCTAGACGCGTAAGAAAACCATGTCAACCCTTTAAAAATATCTAATTTTTGACAATAAGCATCCCCGTTTTCTGTTTGGATTTTTGTTTCCATATCCGGAAATCCTTTCAACGCATCTAAATAGGTGTCTAATTCATAATTTAAACAGCATTTTAGTTTGCCACATTGTCCTGCTAATTTTTGAGGATTCAAGGATAATTGTTGGTATCTTGCCGCTGAAGTATTTACACTTCTAAAATCTGTTAACCAGGACGAACAGCACAATTCTCTACCACAAGAGCCTATTCCTCCTAAACGAGCTGCTTCCTGACGGAAACCGACTTGTTTCATTTCGATACGAATTTTAAATTCGGCAGCATAATCTTTAATCAATTGACGAAAATCAACTCGGTCGTTTGCGGTATAGTAAAAAGTAGCTTTAGAACCGTCTCCTTGAAATTCAATATCTGAAATCTTCATTTCAAGGTTTAAAGCAATGGCTAATTCTCTGGCTCTTACTTGAATTGCTTCTTCTTTGTTTCTTACATCATGCCAAATGTCAATGTCTTTTTGAGTGGCTTTACGGTAAATTTTTGGTAGTTCTCCTTTAAAATCAACTTTCTTTTTGGTCATTTGTACGCGGACTAATTCGCCTGTTAAAGAAACTATACCAACATCATGTCCAGACGAAGCTTCAGTAGCAACGACATCGCCAATTACAAGTTGCAATTTTTCGGTGTTTCTAAAAAACTCTTTTCTTCCGTTTTTAAATCGAATTTCTACACAATTGAAAGGTTCTTGACCTCCTGGAAGTGTCATATTAGTTAACCAATCGAAAACCGTTAGTTTATTGCAGCTATCGGTGCCGCAAGTCCCATTATTTTTACATCCTTTTGGTGAGCCCGACCCACCAGTAGAACAGCTTGTACATCCCATAATTATATATATTGATCGTCTTGTATTAAACAAGACTACTTGTTCCTAATTCTATTTAGAGGGTAAAGATAGTATTTTTCAATGAAATTAAATAACGAAAAAAAGCTGAGTATGGTATTTGTAAACTAAAAAACCTGTTGAAATTTCAATAGGTTTTGTTGCTGTTTTATGTGTATTTACACCTCTTTTACAGAAATAATAGTAACTGGACAGGCCTTTTCAGCAAGTTCGCAGGATTCCACAATAGCGTGGTCTGGGGACTTTAAGGTGTAAAAACCTTTAGCATTGACTGATTTAATCAATACTGATTTTCCGTCTTTTTTTGACATTTGAAACTGAGCAGGCGCCATTTCTACACAGTAATTGCACCCGATACATTTGTCTCGTTGAAGGGTAATAATGACCATTAATTTTCTACGATTTTATACATTTTATCCGACAAACGAATTCTAAATGGCACTTTCAACGTACAACTATCACCTTTAGTCGCTTTTTCTGATGCACTATCATTAACAAAGAAATCATCTAAAATAAATTCCTGAGCTCCTGTTGAAGGCCCTGTAATTAAAATTTTATCTCCTTTTTTGACATCATAGGCTTCTATTTTGAATTCGGCGATACTTGATTTTGGGAAATAATGCATGCCTTTACCTACATATACTTTTTTCTGTGTAGCACTCGAACCTGGATTGTCTGACCATTCGCCTAATTTTTGACCGAGATAATATCCGCTCCAAAATCCACGATTGTAAACCGTAGCTAAAGCTTCCATCCAAGTATTGATTTTTTCTTTGGTAAAGTTGCCTTCGTAATACGAATCAATAGCCTCGCGATAGGTTTTAATTACTGTTGCCACATAATCAGCGGCACGACCACGACCTTCAATTTTTAAAACTTTAATTCCGGCATCAATCACTTGGTCAAGAAAATCCAACGTACATAAATCTTTTGGTGACATTAGATATTCGTTATCTACTTCAATTTCAAAACCTGATTCTTGATCAATAACCGTGTATTTTTTACGACAATTTTGTTTGCAAGCGCCACGATTAGCTGAAGAATTATGTGAATGTAAACTCAAATAACATTTTCCTGAAACCGCCATACATAAAGCACCGTGACCAAAGATTTCAATTTCAACCAAATTACCACTTGGTCCTTTGATTTGTTCTTTTTCAATGTCGTCTGTAATTTTTTTCACTTGACGCAAACTCAATTCTCGAGAAAGGACAATGGTATCGGCAAACATCGCATAGAATTTTACCGTTTCAATATTAGTCACATTTAGCTGGGTAGAAATATGAACCTCTATTCCCATAATTCTTGCGGTCATAATTACAGCTTGATCCGAGGCAATCACCGCAGTGATTCCAGCTTCTTTCGCTTTTGTCAAAAGAGTTTTTACAATCGATAAATCGTGATCGTAAATAATTGTATTTAACGTTAAATAGGTTCTAACATTTTTTTCTTGGCAACGACGTGCAATTTCTGATAAATCATCTAATACAAAATTTACCGTTGCTCTAGCTCGCATATTCAATTGCTCTACCCCAAAATAAATCGAATCACAACCATTATCTAAAGCCGCTTGCATGGATTCAAAATTTCCAGCAGGTGCCATTAATTCAATTTTTCCCGAAGTAGTCATTAGCTGATAGTTTTAAATAATTTATCTGATTTTCGAACTCTAAAAGGCACTTCAAAAGTTACTTTATCTCCTTTTTTGGCTAAAGTATTTTCACTTCCGTTGACGAACATTTTTTCTAAAATCAATGCTTCGTTTCCTGTTGTTGGGCCCGAAATTACGATTTTATCTCCAAGGTTTAGGCCCTGATTTTCTATAACAAAAAGACCCACTTGTGCTTTCACATAATAGTGTTCGACTTTACCGATAAGTACTTTTTTAACTTTTATTTTTTGACGAATGTCGTTTGTTTTTGTGGCTGTAGCCAAAGTGGTGTTTGACAGCTCTCCGGAATGTTTGAACTTCAATTTTTCTGATTTTCCTTTTCGGAAGACTTTATTACCAACTTGTTTTCCGCGACGCAATTTTACTTGTTCAACCAATGGTAAATGGGTAATCTCAAGACATTCGGTTGAACAGCAATTTTCCATTGTTGCTTTGCATTCATCACATTGAATAAACAACAAATGGCAACCATCGTTAGCACAATTTGTATGATTGTCACATGGTTTTCCACATTGGTGGCATTGCGAAATAATATCGTCTGTTATGCGTTCGCCAAGGCGATGGTCAAACACAAAATTCTTTCCGATGAATTTACTTTCTAAACCTTCTTCTTGAATTTGCTTAGCATAGTTGATAATTCCACCTTCTAATTGGAATACATTTTTAAAACCTTGGTGTTTAAAATACGCGGAAGCTTTTTCACATCTAATTCCTCCCGTACAGTACATCACTAAGTTTTTATCTTCTTTGAAATCTTTTAATTGCTCATTAATAATGGGCAGCGATTCTCTAAAGGTTTCCACGTCCGGTGTTATAGCTCCTTTGAAATGGCCTACTTCACTTTCGTAATGGTTTCTAAAATCCACTACAATTGTATTAGGATTTTCTAAAATTTCATTGAATTCCTTTGCTTTCAAATGCACGCCGATGTTTGTTACATCAAACGTTTCATCATTTAATCCATCGGCTACAATTTTATGACGCACTTTAATGGTTAATTTTAAGAAGGAATGATCGTCGTGTTCCACCGCTACATTCAAACGAATGCCACGCATGAAATCATAGGCTTCTAAAGTTTCGCGAAAAGCTTCAAAGTTTTCTGCAGGCACACTCATTTGGGCGTTAATTCCTTCGTGGGCAACATAAATTCGGCCTAGTGCATCGAGTACATTCCAAGCTAAGAATAAATCATCGCGGAATTTTTGTGGGTTTTCAATTTTGGCATACGCATAGAAAGACAAGGTTAAACGTTGTTTCCCGGCTAAATCAATTAGCTCTTTTCTTTCTTCTGCGCTTAAGGTGTTATACAGTTGCATGCTATAAACATTTAAGTGAGAAAATATATCAAATATTGATTGCTTTTTTACAAGCTTTTTTGCTCTAAATGGAAGAACAAGGTCGCAAAGGTAAAAAAATACTTTAAAAAAGAATAAAATGGAAGCTAAAACAAGATAACATTTTTTGTTTCAAATAAAAAAATAAGTATTTTTACAAAATATTAATTATTTATTAAAGCCAATTATTATGAGTTCAGAGAAAGATGCAAAATTAAAAGCCTTACAATTAACGTTAGACAAACTAGATAAAACTTATGGCAAAGGTGCTGTAATGAAACTTGGTGATAGTGCTGTTGAAGAAGTAGAAGTCATTTCATCAGGTTCATTAGGATTAGACCTTGCTTTAGGGGTAGGCGGCTATCCTAAAGGGAGAATCGTGGAAATATATGGTCCAGAATCTTCGGGTAAAACAACGTTAACCTTACACGCCATTGCTGAAGCTCAGAAAGCAGGAGGAATTGCAGCGTTTATTGATGCAGAACATGCTTTTGATCGTTTTTATGCAGAAAAATTAGGTGTGGATATTGATAACTTAATTATTTCACAACCAGATAACGGAGAACAGGCATTAGAAATTACAGAAAGTTTGATTCGTTCTGGTGCTGTAGATATTGTTGTAATTGATTCTGTAGCTGCTTTAACGCCTAAAAGTGAAATTGAAGGCGATATGGGGGATAGCAAAATGGGCTTACACGCTCGTTTAATGTCTCAAGCGCTTAGAAAACTTACTGGTACCATTCACAAAACTAATTGTACCGTGTTTTTTATCAATCAATTAAGAGACAAGATAGGGGTTATGTTTGGTAATCCTGAAACAACAACTGGAGGAAATGCGTTGAAATTTTATGCTTCAGTTAGGGTAGATATTAGAAAATCTTCTCAAATTAAAGACGGAGATCATGTAATTGGTAACCGAGCAAAAGTAAAAATTGTTAAAAACAAAGTGGCGCCGCCTTTTAGAACAGCAGAATTTGATATTATGTATGGAGAAGGGGTTTCTAAAGTAGGAGAGGTCTTAGATTTAGCTGTTGATTTTGAAATTATCAAAAAAAGTGGTTCCTGGTTTAGTTATGGCGAGACAAAACTAGGTCAAGGGCGAGACGCGGTAAAACTTTTAATAAAGGATAATCCAGAATTAATGGATGAGCTTGAAGTAAAAATTAAAGAAACACTGAAAGAACAAAACGTTTAAAAAAAATCACGCTATATGCGTGATTTTTTTTATATTCGTAGCACAATTAGAAAATTTTTAATTATGAAATCGCCATTAACAAAGGTTTTGCGCATGCAAATACAAACAAATAAAAGGCGATAACATATATGACCTCTTACAAATAAAATTTTACATATATGAAAAAAATTGCCTTTTTATTGTTACTTGTTTTAACATCAATATCTTGTACAAAAGAGCCTGATGGACCGCGCGTGCATCTTGAATTAATGCCTATAAGTAATGTTACTATTCCAGATACAATCTATGCGTTTGAAAACAACAATATAAACATACAATACAATAGACCTTCTACTTGTTATGGTTTTGATGGTTTTTATTATGAAAAACTAGATTTAACAAGAACTATTGCTGTTCAAAATTATGTGATTGAAGACCAACCTTGCACTACGTTAACCAATGAAACTAGAGAGGAAACGTTAGTTTTTCATCCTACTCAAATTGGAGACTATACGTTTAAATTTTGGCAGGGTAAAGATACTAATGGTAATGACATTTTTTTACAGCTTGTAAGGCCTGTAGTAATGCAGTAATGCTAAACTTATTTATATTAAATCATTTAGAATACAATTTCTAACCGTTTCTTTTAATGTGTTTTTAGCTGCTAAATTTATGCCTTCTGTTGGAATTTCTTTATGAATTTTAACCCTCATTTTACCTGGGCTTCCGCTAAAAAAAGTATATGAAAAGCGTTTTTTATTATCAAAAAACGTCATTGGTACAATTGCGATTTGATGTTCAATTGCAATTCGGAATGCTCCATCTTTAAATTCATCTAGAACAATACTTTCACCGGGAACACCTCCTTCGGGAAAAACACAAATGCTTAACCCTTGATTAATTTTCTTTTGGGCTCGTTCAAAAACGGCATATCTACTTTTACTATTTCCTCTATCTACTAATATACAAACGCGTTTATAAATAAATCCAAAAAGAGGAATGTTCTCTAATTCCTTTTTCCCTACAAACACAAAAGGATGATTCTTAACTGCAACAAGCATGAGCATTATATCTGTCATGGAAGTATGATTTGCTACAAAAACATAGCTTTTGTTTTTTTCTAAATGTAATTGTCCTTCAAAAGTATAAGCAAAGCCCATCCCTTTCAGAATAAACTTTGCCCAAAGACGAGCTATTTTAAAAAAATAAGGATATGTTTTTTCTGTACTTATGGTAATTAAAATTAAAGGAAAAAACACAATTATTGGTAATAAAACCAACACATAAAACCATATTCGATAGAAAAGCCAAAACGGATATTTTAGTAGTTGCATGTGCCTAAATTTGAAAAACAAATATACTATTTCTATCCTAACATTTAGTTTTTATATAATAGTAGTAGAAATAAGGTTCTTTAGGTAAACATTTTAATCATTTCACATAAAAAGTTACCTTTGTAAAAAATTTATAAAAATGTCGAGAATTTTAACAGGCGTACAAAGTACAGGCACACCTCATCTAGGAAATTTATTAGGTGCAATTATTCCTGCTATTCAAATGGCTAATCATGCAGAAAATGAATCTTTTTTATTTATTGCAGATTTGCATTCTGTAACACAAATTAAAGATGGGAAAACACTTCGAGAAAACACCTATAGTGTTGCTGCTACTTGGCTTGCTTGTGGATTAGACATTTCTAAAGTTGTCTTTTACCGTCAGTCTGATGTGCCACAAACTGCAGAACTGTCTTGGTATTTGAGTTGTTTTTTTCCTTTTCAACGGTTAACATTGGCGCACTCTTTTAAAGACAAAGCCGACAGGTTAGAAGATGTGAATGCGGGTCTTTTTAGTTACCCAATGCTTATGGCGGCAGACATTTTATTGTATGATGCAACAGTTGTGCCCGTAGGCAAAGACCAATTGCAACATTTAGAAATTACACGTGATGTGGCTTCTAAATTTAATCATCAAATGGGAGAAACTTTCGTGCTACCTGAAGCAAAAATCGAAAAAGATAGCATGATTGTGCCAGGAACTGATGGACAAAAAATGAGTAAGTCGAGAAATAATTATATCAATATTTTTACAGACGATAAATCATTGCGTAAACAAATTATGTCTATTGAAACCGACAGCACGCCCTTAGAAGACCCTAAAAACCCAGATACTTGCAACGTGTTTGCTTTATATAAATTACTGGCAACAGAAAACCAAATTACGGCCATGAGAGCTAATTATGAAGCGGGAAATTATGGTTATGGCCATGCAAAACAAGCTTTATTTGAATTACTTGTAGAAAAATTTGCGAACGAAAGAGCACGTTATAATCACTATATTTCTCATTTAGAAGAAGTAGATAAACTACTTATTGAAGGTGCTCAAAAAGCCCAACATGTTGCTAATGAAGTGTTGCATAGAGTTCGTACAAAATTAGGTTTTTTATAAACCTTTTATAATAAAGCCAACGATTGTTAGCTTTATTTATACGTCTTAAATAGCTTCAAAAAATTTACCCGGTAAAGGACGAATTACGCCTTTCAATTCCATATTTACTAAAATTGCAGCTATTTTATAAATAGGAAAATCACAATTTAATGCAATGCTATCCAATAGTTCTTTCCCATTTTTAAATAAATAGTCATATATTTTTGTTTCCTCTTCATTAAGAGAAACAAATAATTGTTTTTGAACAGGTTTTAACTCTTGTTTTTCGTTTTGCCAGTTTAATAAATAAATTAAATCGGCTGCGCTAGTTAGCAAATGTGCGCGTTGGGTTTTAATTAAATTGTTACACCCTTGACTTAATTTATCTGTAGACCTTCCAGGAACGGCAAAAACATCTCTATTGTATTCATTGGCTAATTGTGCTGTTATTAAAGAGCCACCTTTTTCTGCGCTTTCGACAACCAAAGTGGCTTCTGACATGCCTGCTACTATACGGTTTCGTTTTACGAAATTTTCTCTATCGGGATTAGACGTGCTCCAAAACTCAGTTAAAAAACCGCCATTTTGTTCCATTTTTGAACAATATTTTTTGTGCGACTTAGGATAAATTTGATTTAACCCGTGTGCTAAAACACCTATTGTTTGGAGTCCATAGTCGATAGCTGCCTGATGTGCAACGATATCAACACCATAAGCAAAACCGCTTACAATTACAGGGTTGAATGGAGCTAAATCTTCAATAATATTTTTAGTCATTTCTGTACCATAAGTTGTAATTTGACGCGTACCTACAATGCTGATTATTTTTCTTTTTGTAACATCAACATTTCCTGCTTGAAATAAAAGAATAGGTGCATCAAAGCAGTGTTTTAATCTTTCGGGATAAAGATTGTTCTGATAATAAATCGGTGTAATGCCTTCGTTTTGAATAAATTGAAGTTCTTTTTCAGCTAATGAAAAACAGGCTTTTTGTTGGAGGTTCTTAAAAAGAATTTCGCCTAACCCATCAATAGCTATAATCTCTTTTTTTTTGATTTTAAATGCCGCTTCGGCAGAACCAAAATGATGAATTAATTTTTTAGCAACAACATCTCCAATGCCGTCAACTCTAAGTAATGCGAGCGTATAAAATAAATCGTTATGTAACATGGCGTATAAATAATACTACAAAATTACACGTTTTGAATTTTTAACCAAAACTATTTTTAAAAATTAAACCTAATTGTTAATAAATTTTGTTAATAAATTTTTGTTTTTAGCGTTGTTTATTTAATTTTGCTCAACTATGAAAACAGAAAAACACATAGCCGCATTATTATATAGACACCAGTGCGTAACTGTACCTGGCTTTGGGGCTTTTTTAAGTGAATGGCAATCTGCGCAAATTAGTGAAGGACAAAATTCATTTACGCCGCCAAGAAAGCTTATTTCTTTCAATGCAAATATAAAAACAAATGATGGCTTGTTAGCAAATCACATTGCTTTATCGGAAAACATAAGCTATGACGCTGCTTTATCAAAAATCACTATACAAGTTGATTTTTGGCAAGAAAAACTAAAAAATAAAGAAAATATTTCTTTAGAAAATATAGGTGATGTTTTTGTAAATAGTGAAAATAATTTAGTGTTTAAGCCAAATCATGCTGTCAATTATTTAATAGATTCTTTTGGATTGGCTAGTTTTAATTCGCCAGAAATTCAAAGAGAACATCAATCTGTTGAACAAAAAGTAATCGTAGACGAAACGCCAGTTATTTCATTAGTTGATAATCAGAAAGAAGAAGTGACAATTGTTGCACACAAACCAAATACAAATTGGTTAAAATATGCTGCTGCAGTTGCTCTTTTTGCCACAGCAGGAACATATGGGTACAAAATGTATTATGATTATACAATTGACCAACAAACCCAATTGGTTCAAAAAAATGTTCAAGAAAAAGTGAACCAAACCATACAACAAGCGACTTTTATTATTCCTAGCCCTTCTACAAGCGTTGATTTAACTATAGAAGAAGCTGTAAAACCTTATCATATTATAGCTGGTGCATTTAGAAATGAAGCCAATGCAAAAAAAGTTGTTGCTGAATTAAAGGCTAAAGGTTATGATGCTCACACGCTTCCTTTAAATAGATTTGGCTTAATTCCTGTTGCTTTTGGTAGTTTTAGGAAACTAGAGGAAGCTCAAAAATTAAAAATAGAAATCAAACAAGACGAACAAAAAGCATTTGCTTATCTCAATAACATCAATGCCTTGCTGCCAAAAGCTAAACTCGGATGCATCCAGACCGAAGGGTGCTAGAAGTTCCTTATGGCGTTTAGCACCTCCGGTTGCAAGAAGCTCTAAGTACTTGTTTTCAAAGTCTTTTAGGCCTGATAGATAGACCCCGTACAGGGAATTGACAAGGGAATCGCCAAAAGCATAGGCGTAAACATAGAAAGGGGTGTGGATGAAGTGGGGGATATAGCTCCAGAAATGCTGGTAGCCGTTATTTGTGAAATTGAAAATATCACCAAGTGATTCGCTTT
>NZ_CALFIG010000006.1 GCF_937876455.1 uncultured Flavobacterium sp. | reverse complement strand
GCTCTTCCGATCTAGTACTGACCGGGGCAGGGTTTAACCTTGTGAACGACCTTACCAACGTCTGCGAACGGGTCACGGTGAAGGTAGAAGTGCTTTGCAGCGGCACATGTTCGAGCAAACTCCGTCGAAACAAATAGATTGAATCCATTCGTTTTGACAATGGAACAAAAAAATGTGATTTTTAGAAAAATGTTCCAAAAATTGGGCATTGGTTAAAACTCCTTCCCAAATTAAATCCGAAAAAACATCAAGTTCTTGTTCGGCTACTTCAGGTTTATTAGCTTTTAATTCATCCCATTCTTTTTTATCTATTGATTGTGTAGCTAAAAAATTGGTGAATTCTGGATGTAATTCTTCTAATTGTTCTTTTGTTAATCGAGCGTACTTCATGCCATCAATTTTATGATGGGTAAATATAAAAAAAGTCCCGAAAATATCGGGACTTTTAGTGTTGTATTTTAGAAATTAATTATGCTTTTTCAGCAACAATTTCATATGGTAATTCAACGATTACTTCTCTGTGTAAACGGATAGTTGCGTTATATTTACCTGTTCTTTTTACTAATCCACTAGTAATGAATTTTCTATCGATTGCATGTCCATTAGCTTCTAATGCAGTTGCAATATCCGCGTTTGATACCGAACCAAATAATTTTTCACCACCAGCTTTTGCAGTAATTTTGATATCTAAAGCTTTTAATGCATCAGCGATAGCTTTTGCATCAGCAACAATTTTTGCTTCTTTGTGTGCTTTTTGTTTCAAATTTTCAGCTAATACTTTTTTAGCAGAAGGTGTAGCTAAAATAGCAAAACCTTGTGGGATTAAATAATTGCGTCCATAACCGTTTTTAACTGTTACTACGTCATCTTTAAATCCTAAATTTTGAACGTCTTGTTTTAAAATTAGTTCCATGTTGTTGTCCTTTTTTAAGAAGTTAGGTTCCTCATTGGGAAACCAACAACTTTGTTTTTAAATTATTTTAATAAATCCGCTACGTATGGCATTAATGCTAAGTGACGTGCTCTTTTAACTGCTACAGAAACTTTTCTTTGATATTTCAATGAAGTACCTGTAAGTCTTCTTGGTAAAATTTTACCTTGTTCATTTACAAACTTTAACAAAAAATCTGGATCTTTATAATCCACATATTTAATACCCGATTTTTTAAAACGACAGTATTTTTTTTGCTTATTTGTATCAATATTTAAAGGGGTAAGATATCTGATATCTCCTTCTTTTTTACCTTTTGCAGATTGTTCTATTGACATAATTAGTTTGCTTTAGTTTTTAATTTTTCTCTTCTTCTTTCAGCCCAAGATACAGCATGTTTATCTAAACTAACCGTTAAGAATCTCATGATGCGCTCGTCTCTTCTGAATTCAGTCTCTAAAGAAATGATTAATTCAGCAGGTGCTTTGTATTCAAATAAATGGTAAAAACCACTTTTTTTGTTTTGGATTTCATAAGCTAATTTTTTTAAGCCCCAATCCTCTTTAGCTACCATTTGAGCCCCTTTAGACGTAAGAAAATCTTCAAATTTGCTTACTGTTTCCTTTACCTGTTGCTCAGATAAAACGGGATTCAAAATGAAAACAGTTTCATAATTTTTCATAATTATTATTTTTAAATTGCGTGCAAAGATACAGTTTTTTATTTAATCTCCAAACATACAATAACTAAAAGTTTTATAAAGAATTGAGATGGTTTTTGTTTTTTTTCCTATATTTAGCATTTGAAAAACAAATTTGAGTAAAAACATCTCTAAACCATGAAGTTAAATACAATAGTTGTTGATGATAGCTCTATTCAAAGGATGACTATTGCCAAATTAATTAAAGAACACATACATCTTAAATTAAGTGGTGATTTTTCCAATGCTTTAGACGCTAAAAACTACATTTCTAATCATCTTGTAGATTTAATTTTTCTAGATATTGAAATGCCACACATTACTGGTTTTGATTTACTAGATGGCTTAAAAGTAAAACCACAAATCATTTTTGTTACTTCAAAAGCAGATTATGCCGTAAAAGCATTTGATTATGCTGCCGTAGATTTTCTACAAAAACCTATCAAAAAAGAACGCTTTTTAATTTCCGTAAAAAAAGCAGTTGAAATGTACCACTTAAAACGGGATGTTACTAATGACGATCACGGGCCACATATAATTATTAAAAGTAATTTAAAAAAAATAAAAGTTTTTACTTCTAAAATTAAATGGGTAGAAGCTTTTGGAGATTACATTAAAGTCGTTACGTATAACGAAACACACCTCGTTTTATCTACAATGAAAGCTTTTGAGAGTGAATTACCTAAAGAACATTTCTTACGAATTCATAAATCTTATATTGTTAATTTAGATAAAGTAGAACGGTTTAACAGTAAACATATAGAAATTGACGGAGAGAAAATACCACTGAGCCGAAACAAGAAAGAGGAAATTGTAACTATTTTAGAAAATTATTAATAGTCTACTTGAATTGTAACTTTTATAGCTCTATACTGTGGAACTGCTTCAAAACTAGTTAATACTTTTTTGAGCACAAGCTTAGTAGCTGATAAATTACTCGTGTTAGGAATTTTAACGAGTATTGTTCGTATGTATTCATTTCTAATTCTATTTACAGCAGGCTCTTCTGGACCTAATATAGGGAGTGACATCGTTTGTGAAAGTACGTTATACAACCACATACTACCTTCTTTTAATTTTGCGTATTCTTTGTGACGCAATTTGAGTTGAACTAATCGGTAAAAAGGAGGATACTTAAAATTTCTTCTTTCATAAATTTGCTCCTCATACATAGCTACATAGTTTCCATTAACAACTTGTTGAATCGTATTATGCAATGGATTGTAGGTTTGAATAACTACACTGCCTAATTTATCTTTTCTTCCTGACCTACCCGAAACTTGCATCATCATTTGAAACGCTCTTTCATAAGCCTTATAATAAGGTTGATTTAAAAGATTGTCTGCATTGAGTATACCAACTAAAGTTACATGTTCAAAATCCAATCCTTTGGCTAACATTTGAGTGCCTATTAAAATATCAATTTCTTGATTCTTAAATGCATCTAGCAATTTTTCAAAAGCAAATTTTCCTCGCGTAGTATCTTGATCCATACGGGCTATTTGTTTGTCTGGAAATAGCTTTTTTAACTCAAGTTCCACTTGTTCAGTTCCAAAACCTTTTGTAGACAAATCTAACGAATGACATTGATGACAATGTGTAGGTTTTGCCATACTGTATCCACAATAATGACAAGATAAAGTATTTTTGTATTTATAATACGTCAAACTCACATCACAACTTGGACATTGCGGCACATGACCACACGCCATACATTCAATATAAGGTGAATACCCTCTTCTATTTTGAAATAACATGATTTGTTCGCCATTAACTAATGTTTCATGCATTCGACTGAGAAGCTCATCAGAAAAATGACCATCCATGCGCTTTCTAAAATACTTATCTTTTAAATCAATAAGATGCACCTCAGGTAAGGCTGTGTCGTTGTATCTTTTAGTTAAAGTTACCAATCCATATTTTCCGCTTTTGGCGTTGTAATATGATTCAATACTTGGTGTAGCACTTCCTAAAACCACTTTCGCTTGATGCAATTTAGCTAATACAATTGCAGCATCTCTCGCATGATATCGTGGTGCAGGATCTTGTTGTTTATAAGTAGCCTCATGCTCTTCATCAACCACAATTAATCCCAAATTTGTAAAAGGTAAAAATAATGCGCTTCTAACGCCTAATACTATTTTAGTTGAACTATTTGGTTTTAGTAATTTTTGCCAAACTTCAATACGTTCATTTGTATTGTATTTTGAATGAAAAACTGCTATTTGATTACCAAAATAAGCAGCTAATCGTTGGACTAATTGTGTAGTTAAAGCTATTTCCGGCAAAAGCAATAGAACTTGTTCTCCCTTACTAATTGTTTCTTCAATTAATTTAATATAAATTTCTGTTTTTCCAGAAGCCGTAACACCTTGAAACAAACAAACTTCATGAGAAACTAATTGCTCTCTAATAGATAAGAAAGTTTCCTGTTGCGCTTCACTTAATTGTATCTCATAGCCTTCCTCTTTTTCAAAAACGATTCGCTCTTGATTAAGATAGTAAACTTCAAAAATAGCCTTCTCTAACAATCCTTTTAAAACCGCATCAGACAAGCCTGTTTTTTCTAAAAAATAGTTGGCAGATATAGGTTTTTTTTCAACAGCTTGCAATTGAAAATAATGCAGTACTGCTTCTTTTTGTTTAGGGGCTTTATTTAGTGTTGCAAGTACTTCTTGTAGTGCTTCAGGTGTTGAAAAACTGTTATTTAATTTAATGTACTTAACCAATTTTGGTTTATACACTTCCTGTACTTCTTCTTGAATTTGAAGCAGTCCTTTTTGCAGTAAATCTTGAACTAATGCGACAATTTTTTTCTTTGGAATAAATTTTTCAATTTCGGCTAAAGAGATAGATGATTGATGCTGTAATGCTTCCAAAATAAGATATTGGTCGTCTGAAACATTAGTTGTTTCAACCGTTTTTTCATTCGCACTAAGTATGGTTTCGCTCTCTAAAATAAGCCCTGAAGGCAAAGCTGCTTTATATACTTCACCAATGGTGCATAAATAATAAGACGCCAACCAAAACCAATGCTCTATTTGGATACTTGTAACAATAGGTGATTCATCTATAAGTTGAAGAATTTCTTTGGCTTCATATAAAGTTGGTGGATTTTGGTGCTTTTCTACTACCAAAGCGGTGTAATGTTTACTTTTCCCAAAGGGCACTACCACTCGCATACCTGGAACAATAAATTTATACTCCTCTTCATTTACCAAATAAGTAAATGTTTTATCTAAAGCAAGAGGCAGTATAACATTTATGTACATAATTTAGAAGTAATAAATTGAATGAATTACAAGGTGTTTTATGAGTTAATTCAATTTATCAGTTAACTTTTTAAATACGTCTTTAGCTTCTTTTCCACCATATAAAATTTGATAAACTGCATCGATAATAGGTGTTTTAGCTTGATACATTTGGTTCAATTTATAAGCACTTTTTACCGCATAATATCCTTCTGCAACCATACTCATTTCCATTTGTGCAGATTTTACAGTATAGCCTTTTCCTATCATATTTCCAAACATCCTATTTCTTGAAAATACAGAATAGCCTGTAACTAACAAATCTCCTAAATAGGCCGAATTATTGATATTTCGTTTCATTTTATGAACTTGCTTAATAAAACGTTTCATCTCTCTAATTGCGTTACTCATCAATACGGCTTGAAAGTTATCTCCATATCCTAAGCCATGAGCCATACCGGCTGCAATAGCATAAATATTTTTTAATACTGCAGCATATTCTGTTCCAATAATATCATCTGTAATTTTGGCTTTGATGTAGTAACTACTTACATTTTTTGCTACATATCTGGCCATTTCCTTATCAGAACAAGCAATAGTCAAGTAAGATAATCGTTCCATGGCAACTTCTTCTGCATGACAAGGGCCTGTAATTACTCCAATTTTATCATACGGAATAGAATAGGTTTTATGAAAATGTTCGCCTACTATAAGACTTGTTTCGGGAACAATTCCTTTGATAGCAGAAAATATCGTTTTACCTTCTAATGAAACCGTCATTTTTAGTAATTCATCACTTAAAAAAGCAGAAGGAATGGCAAAAATAACAACATCAGCATACGCTATTGCTTCATTAATATCATCTGTAAGTACTAATTTTTCAGTATTAAAAGCTACTGAACTCAGGTAATTTGGATTGTGCTTTTGTTCTTTTAAATGTTGTAAAGCAGTAACATTTCTCATGTACCAAGCTATTTGCTCTTGATTTTCACATAACATTTTTGCAATGGCTGTTGCCCAACTTCCTCCTCCTATTACTGCAAATTTTCGTTTGTTTTCCATAATTAAAAAAAATGAACTTCAAAAGTACACTTTTCTATTAATTGGGACAAATTCAACAGTATAAATCATAAATTTTTCTTAAAAAATTATATTTATAAGATTTTGGCACAATTTATGAAAACATCTAATCGTTATCCTATTTATAGAATAGTATAAAAATTGAAGTAATTTTTTAAATAGTTTTAGTTTAGTTAGTTTGTAAAAAAAAGCCCCAAATTGGGGCTTTTTTATTGGATTGAATATATCAATTTTAATAACTCATTTCAACAATTTCTCTAACTTTATCCAAAGTAATGTTTTGTTTTTCGCCCAAAGCTAACCAACCTCGTTCTTGAAAACGTTGAACTATACTATCGGCTGTTTTTTCAATGTCTTGTGCGTTTTCAGATAATTTGGTTTTCATACCCATAGTATGTAAAAAATCAATCGTTTTTTCGATTGCTTTTTCGGCTATTTCATCCGTTGACGAACCATTCAAATTCCAAATACGTTGGCCGTATTGTGCCAATTTATCTTTCTTAGTTTCAAACATAACTTTATATAAGTTAGGTCCAATAATAGCTAACGTTCTCGCATGATCAATTTCGTATAAAGCCGTTAGTTCATGCCCTATCATATGTGTAGCCCAATCTGAAGGAACTCCTTTTTGAATCAATCCGTTTAATGCCATGGTAGCACACCAAACAAAATTTGATGCTAATTTATAATTTGTTGGTTCTTCTACCACTTGAGGACCAATCTCAATTAACGTTTGCAAAATACTTTCCGCAAGTCTATCTTGTAATAAAGCATCATGCTGATAGGTTAAATATTGTTCCATAACATGTGTAAAAGCATCAACTACACCATTTTGTAATTGTCTTTTAGGTAATGATTCAATGCATGTTGGATCTACAATTGAAAATTTTGGAAACAAAGCCGAACCTCCTAAGGTCAACTTTTCTTGTGTCGCTTCAATAGAAACTACTGCACCCGAATTCATTTCTGAACCTGTTGCAGGTAACGTAAGTACCGTTCCAAAAGGAATTACAGCATTTGTATCTTTAAACAAGATTCTTTTTTTTAAAATTTCGATGGCATCTCCTTCATAATTTACAGCGGCAGCAATAAACTTTGTACCATCAATGACACTTCCGCCACCAACAGCTAAAATAAAACCTATTTTTTCTGCTCGAATAATTTCAACTGCTTTCATCAAGGTTTCATAACGTGGATTAGGTTCAATACCCCCAAATTCGACAATATCAAAACCAGAAAGTGCCGTTTTTACTTGGTCATACATTCCGTTTTTAAAAATACTTCCTCCTCCATAAGCAAGAAGAATTTTTGTATGCGTTGGAACCAATTCATTTAGTTTTGCTATTTGTCCTTTTCCAAAGACATAATTTACAGGATTGTATAATTCGAAGTTTGTCATTATTTTATTTTTTTAAGAATACAAAGTTAGGCAAAGTGAAGGGAAACGATTGGTAAAGTAATGTTAAGAAATTACTTTTTATAAAAATTATTATGCGCCACATATTCCCCAACTTTATTGGGCAACATAGGAACTACATTTTTACCTTTTTTAATGCTTTCGCGAATAAAGGTGGAAGACAATTCAATTACAGGCGCACCAACTCTTTGGATTTTCGGATGATTTACAAATTGCTCATCAATTTCACCTGAATTCACTCGTGGATAGACATAAATTTCGTGATTTTGCAAAATTACTTCATAGTTTTTCCATTTATGCAATGAATTCAAATTGTCTTCACCCATAATTAATGAAAATTCATGCTTCGGAAATTTTTCTTGTAAATGTGCTAAAGTATTAACGGTATAATTGGGTTGCGCTAATTTGAATTCAATATCCGAAGGCTTTATTTTTGGAAAATCTTCTGTTGCCAAATGTACCATGTGCAAACGATGGTAATCACCCAGTAAAGTGCTTTTCTTCTTATGCGGATTGTGTGGCGTAACCACCATCCAAATTTGATCCAAATCAGAATGCTCTGCCATGTGATTGGCAATAATTAAATGCCCAATGTGAATGGGATTAAACGTTCCGAAATACAATCCGATTTTCATCTTTCTAGTGATTAGTAAAGAGTGATTAGTGATTAGCTTTAAGCCTTCTAGAAAAAGCATTGATCATTTTCGACTCTTCTTCAATTTGATTTAATAATTCTTGAAATAATCCCAAATTAGTAATAAAGTCTAATTCTTTCGCAATAATCAATTGAGTTTCAATTTCAAACAAAGAACCTCTAGCAATATCTAAAAAATGATTAAATGACTTATCTGTATTTCTACCATAACCTTCAGCAATATTTGAAGAAATTGATACAGAAGCTCTTTTTAATTGACTAGAAAGTGCTAACATTTCCTCCTTTGGAAAATCGTGTACAAGCTGATAAACTAATTTTACAATTGTAATCCCTTTTTTCCAAATTAATAAATCTTTATATGATTTTATTTCATTCATGTTAAGCTAATTACTAGTCACTTTTTACTAATTACTTTTTAGTAATAAAATCCTTTACCAATTTATAGGCATCTTCTTTTGCCACATCTAAATCATAATTTTTGATGATGGTGTCAAATTGTGGCGCAGTTGCTAATTCTACAGAAGCTTTTGCAATACGCATATTAATTTTGTCTTCACTTTCTGTAGAACGTTGTTTTAATCGGCGTTTTAGTTCATCAACACTAGGTGGTTTTACAAATACAGCTAACGTTTCATTGGGAAATTTATGTTTTATTCGCAAACCTCCGGCTACATCGATGTCAAAAATTACGTGTTTTCCTAAAGCCCAGATGCGCTCTACTTCGGCTTTTAAAGTGCCGTAGAAATTATCGGTATATACTTCTTCCCATTCTACAAAATCTTCTGCCTTGATGTGCTTTTTAAATTCGTCCCAAGAGATGAAATAATAATCTTTTCCATCTACTTCCTCGCCACGAGGTGCACGCGTAGTACATGAAATCGAAAATTCTAAATTCAAATCGGGTTGGGCTAATAAATGCCTTACTATAGTGGTCTTTCCTGAACCTGATGGCGCAGAGAATACAAGTAGTTTTCCTTTATTCATTGTGTTGTTATTTTTCTAGTGATAAGTAATTAGTGATAAGTGAAAAGCTTATTTAAGTGATTTAGAAAAGGCGTTTATCATTTTAGATTCTTCAATAATAAGCTCTAAAATTTCATTATATAATTCAAAATCAACAACAAATCCTAATTCTTTTGCTATGATTAATTGAGTTTCTAATTCGCATAAAGAACCTCTTGAGATATCAATAAAATGGCTAAAAGATTTATCAGTATTTCTTCCGTAACCTTCTGCTATGTTCGAAGGAATTGAAACGGAAGCTCTTTTAATCTGACTCGTCAAAGCGTATAATTCTTCCGATGGAAATGCTTTAGTTAATTGATAAACTTTTACTACTAGAACTATTCCTTTTTTCCAAATTAATAAATCTTTATACGAACTTATACTACTCATTTTTAGGCTTTTTACTATTCACTTGTCACTTTTTACTAAAATTAAAGAACATTCAAAACTTGCTCCTTAATTTTTTCTAATTCGTCTTTCATCATTACTACCAATTTTTGCATTTCGGTATGGTTGGACTTAGATCCCATAGTGTTAATTTCTCTTCCCATTTCTTGGGTAATGAAACCTAATTTTCTACCATTAGCTTCTGTTCCATTCAAGGTCTCCAAGAAATAATTCAAATGGTTGCCCAAACGCACTTTTTCTTCAGTAATGTCATATTTTTCTAAATAGAAAATCAATTCTTGTTCAAAACGATTTTCATCAACGTTCACTTTTAGTTCGTCTAAGGCCGTGCGTAAACGCGTTTTTACGGTTTCTACGCGCTCGGCATCATATGAAACCGCTTCGTTCATTAATTTTTCAATAGTAGCAATTCTTAATTGAAAGTCTTTCTCTAAAGATGCACCTTCATCTTTTCTAAAATTCGCAATATTTTCTAACGCTTCATCAATCACGCTTTGGATTTGTTTCCATTCGTTTGCATCGATTTCGTCACGCTCAGTTTTTAAAGCATCAGGCATACGAACGGCCATTTTCAGTAACTCGGTTTCATCTGCATTTGGAATTACGACTTTTAGTTGGTTCATGTAACCTTTTACAATTGGCACATTGATTTTTGAAGTCGTTTCTTCGCCAGTAACTTCCACATAAAGGGAAAAATCTACTTTTCCTCGCTCTAAACGTTGCGAAATTTGATTGCGCAAACTCAGTTCCATCTCTCGAAAAACAGAAGGCATACGCGTATTTAAATCTAAACCTTTACTGTTTAGTGATTTGATTTCTACGGTAATTTTTTTGGTTGGTAATTGCAAAGATGCTTTCCCAAAACCCGTCATGGAGTGTATCATAATTCTATAAAATGTCTTCAAAGATATGAAAAAGTTTTCAGTCGCAGTCGCAGGTTTCAGTCCTATTCTGAGGCTGTCTACTGAGACTGTCTACTGAGACTGCCTACTTTTTCTGCGTTACCAAATAAACCCCAACAAATATTAACACCGCCGAAATCAATTTCACCAAACTCAAATTGTCTTTTCCTAAGCTTACTGCGAAAACAGTCGCAAATAATGGTTGTAAATAAATAAAAACCGCAACGGTTGTGGGTTTCAATTCTCGCATGGAAATTAAATTAAGTAAATAGGTTAAGAAGGTTGAAAACACAACAACAAAACCAATTTTCCAGAAAATATCCGTGGGTAAATGAGCAAAATTTATCGCTTGAAATTCGTTCCAACCAAAAGGTAATACCATCAAAAACCCAAATGTATAAATCCATTTTACAAACGTAAATGCGTTGTATTTATCCATTAATTTTTTCACGATGATTAGGTAAAATGCATAGGAAACTGCATTGATAAATACCAATAAATTTCCTAATGAAGCATTTGTCGCATTTGCCATAGATTTTCCGTACAAAATTAACGTTATGGTTCCTGCTAAGCCTAAAATGATACCCAACACTTTTCTATTTTCCATGCGTTCTTTTATAATGAATGCAGATAAAACGAGTACAATCATCGGTGTGGTGACCATTAAAACGGCTCCCATAATAGGCGAAGTATAACTCAATCCTTTAAAAAAAGTAAGCATGTTTAAAGCTACGCCAAAAAAGGCTGCTGCTATAATGCGAGGAAAATCTTGTTTGGCAATTTTTTCTTTAGGTCCGAAAAAGGAAATCAACCAAAATAACAAAACCGATCCCCCCACACGCATGACAATAAATCCAAACGCGTCTACATATTTTGGCATAACATCTTTAGCAATCGTAAAAGTTACACCATAAATAATGGAAACTAAGGTAGCGGCAACTAAGGCCCAACATCTTTTACTCATTAGCTAAAAATTCAATAGCATTTTGGACTACCTTCGGGCTATTTCCTACAAAAATAGAAGTATTAATAATGATTACGGGACGGGCTAGAAAAGTATAGTGTTCTAAAATATATCTTTTAAAATCGGTTTCAGCTAATTTTTCGTCTTTTAAACCCATTTCTTTATATAACTTAGCTTTTTTACTGAAAAGAATTTCATAACTTCCTGTCAAGGCATACATTTCTTCTAACTGTTTAACTGAAATAGGCTCTTCTTTTATATCTTGAAATATAAAACCCTCTGTTTTAGGTAATGATTTAATGATTTTTTTACACGTATCGCACGTTTTTAAGTAATATATTTTTCGCATGTTCAATTAAATGAGAGTCTATTTAATAAGTAAATAATTATCTAATTCATCATAACTCATAAATACTTCATAATGTCCTTTTTCAAAAGGAGCAATTTCATTGAGATTATAATAAAAAGTAATTCCTTCAATAGTAAATAAAAGGGTATTAGCTAATTTAAATCTGTTGTTGGGAAAACAAAAACCTTGTGCATTGTAAGAAAGTGAAGAATTAATACCGTATTTTGCTCTAAATTTTAATTCTACTAATTGAGTAATCTTAAAAATAGAACTAAAAATATCTTCTGTTTTTAATTGTTTTCCTGAAATTTTATCAAATACAAGTGCTCTTTTATCTGCAACTCCATTAGATTCGCCGTAGGAAGAATAATAATTGATAACAATATTTACGAAATCTTCTGTTTCATATTCAACATTGGTTTCTAAATGGTATTCCCAGCTTTTTAACTTATCATTAGGTACTTGTTTTTTCACATCTTTATAAGAAGTGATAAAACTTGTAGTTAGATCGTTGTAATTACGTATTGTAAAATTATTATTTTCTATAAAACTTGAAATTTCTTTAATGTTTTCGAATATAATTTTATTTATACTGTCTGCATTTTTAGCTTCAACAACTTCCATTTGAATATTTGCCGAATTATAGTCTGAAGTTAATTTAGACGGATAATATGAGGTATACGCTTTGCGTTCAAAAATAATTTTATTTGAACAACTCCAAAAGGAAATTACAAACAAGACAAGTACTAAATAAGAAGTATATTTTTTCATGATTATCCGCAACATATTACCTAAACTATTTCATAGCAAAAATCAAGCCAAATAAAGAAAAATCGGGGCAAACCCCGATTAGTATAATTATTCTTGACTAGCTAAATAACGCTCTGCGTCTAAAGCAGCCATACAACCTGTACCTGCAGCTGTAATAGCTTGACGATACACATGATCTGCAGCATCTCCTGCTACAAAGACACCTGCTACATTCGTCTTAGACGTTCCTGGAACATTCACTATATAACCTGTTTCGTCTAACGTAATAAAATCTTTAAAAATTGCGGTATTTGGTTGGTGTCCAATAGCTACAAAGAAACCTGTTGCAGGAATATCATGTTCTGCACTAGTTACTGTATTTTTAACTCTAACACCTGTCACAACTTGACCATCACCTAAAACCTCAACAGTAGAAGTATTGGTTAAAATTTCAATATTTTCTGTTTTTCTAACACGCTCTTCCATAATTCTAGAAGCACGGAATTTATCTGTTCGAACCAGCATTGTCACTTTCTTACACATTTTTGATAAATAATGAGCTTCTTCACAAGCACTGTCCCCCGCTCCTACAATAACCACTTCTTGATTGCGATAGAAGAAACCATCACAAACAGCACAAGCAGAAACACCACCGCCTAATTTTAAATAATGCTGTTCTGAATCTAATCCTAAATATTTAGCAGAGGCGCCTGTAGAAATAATAATTGTTTGGGCGTGAATTTCCTTTTCATCATTTACCCAAACTTTATGAATAGGTCCCGAAAAATCGACTTTAGTTACCCAACCCTCTCGAATGTCTGCATTAAATCGTTGTGCCTGAGCTTGTAATTGCACCATCATTTCGGGCCCGCTTATTCCGTCTGGATAACCAGGAAAATTTTCCACTTCATTTGTAGTTGTTAACTGCCCTCCTGGCTGTGCTCCTTGGTATAAAACAGGATTCATACTTGCTCTGGCTGCATAAATAGCTGCTGTGTAACCCGCAGGACCTGAGCCTATTATTAAGCATTTTACTTTTTCTATTGTTGACATAAGATTGGTGTTATTTTTGGCAAATATAAAACAATAAAACCCTAAATACAACTAAGAGAAATTCATTTTTCTAATGTTGAAATAGGTAAACCCTATGAGTCAATATATGCAATTATATTATAAAAAACTTTTTAACAATTGGCTAACCAAAACTAATTAATATGTACTTTTGTGCCATTAAAAATTCATTTATGATATACAAGTTTAGAGTTATTCTTGATGCCGAAGAAGACATTTTTAGAGACTTGGCGATAGAGCGCCATGCAACATTAGAAGATTTACACAATGCTATCGTCAATGCATTTGGCTTTGATGGTACAGAAACTGGTTCTTTTTTTACATGTGAAGACGATTGGACTTGGAACGAAGAAGACGAAATTCCTATGTTTGATACTGGTGATGTTCCGGGTGAAATTAAAACAATGGCCGATTTTGCTATTGATGACTTAATGCATCAAGACAATACAAAAATGGTTTATGTATATGATTTTTTCAATATGTGGACATTTTTCTTAGAATTAGCTGCAATTGAAACTCCCGAAGAAGGCGAAACCTACCCTACTTTACTTTTTGCTCATGGCGAATTACCAGCCGAGGCTATACAAAGCGGATTTAGAGGCGGTGAAGTAACTGACGAGGATTTATATGGAGATTTTGAAGACGATTTAGACGAAGAAGACTATGATCTTTTTGAAGGCGATGATAGTTTTGAAGATATGGGATTTGAAGAAAACTGGAACTAATTACTATACACAATGATCAATTTATTTAATGCACACATTGAAAACCTATCTATTCATAGAGTAGGAAATAAAAGCCGAAACGAATCTATTTTTTTATCTGCTCAGCCTTATACGTTGAACGACGAAATAATGCCTCTTCTTAAAGAATACTTTTTTAAAGCGTTCAGAGAGAAAGAAGAAAACTATTATCAATTTGCCCATGAAGTTGATTTAGAATATAACGAGTTATATAACTTTGCTTCCGAAATCTTTGCAAATCCAACTCAAATTCACGAGGTTTCTAAAAAAATTACCACTCATTTATTTGAACAATCGAATCATCCACATATAAAAAACGGTGAAGTGTATGTAGCGTATTTTACAAATACATCTATACAAAACAATGTGGTTGATGCTATCGGTATCTTCAAAAGCGAAATCAAAACAGATTTTTTACAATTTGAAGAACAAGAAGATAATTTAGAAATGGTATTACAACAAGGTATCAATTTAAATAAACTTGATAAAGGTTGCATTATTTTTAATTTCAAAAAAGAAGAAGGTTACAAAATTTTATCTGTTGATAGCAATCGTTATGATTCAAAATATTGGTTAGAACACTTCTTAAATGTTGATGTATTTCAAGACGAAACGTTCATGACTAAAAAATATTTACAATTTTGCAAAGACTTTGCTAAAGAAGTAGTCCTTCCCGCAGAAGATAAAAAAGAAGAAGTATTGTTTATGAATCGTGCGGTAAATCATTTTGCTAAAAATGACGCTTTTGAAGAAACAGCTTTCTTAAATGAAGTATTAGATAATCCAGATTTAATTCCTGAATTCAAAAATTACAAAGTAGATAGAGGTGCCAAATACAGCATTGAAGACGTATCTAGTTTTCCTATTGCAAACGCTGCCGTTACAGACATTCGTAAAAAATTGCGAAATGTAATTGAATTAGATACCAATATTCAAATTAAACTTGATTTTGTTAACCCTGAAAGTGCCGAAAAATTTGTTGAAAAAGGTTGGGACGAAGAAAAACAAATGTACTATTATTTAGTTTATTTCAATAAAGAGCAAAAATCATAAGACAGACTATTTTATATAAAACTATTTTAAATTCCTCAGCATAATGTGTTGGGGAATTTTTGTTTTAATTACGTATATTTGTGTAACAACTTATCTGCTACATTATTATGATTCATAAAAAAAGTATAGTATCTAGACTCAAACGCTTTTGGAAAATCCTTGGTCCTGGGCTAGTAACAGGGGCTAGTGATGATGATCCTTCTGGAATCGCTACCTATTCTCAAGCCGGAGCAGCCTATGGACTAGCAACACTTTGGACCTCAATTGTAGCTTTTCCGCTCATGGCAGCTATCCAACAAATGTGCGCAAAAATAGGTGTTGTTACCGCTCAAGGATTAACTGGCACCTTAAAAAAACACTATCCCAAACCTATTTTATACACTATGCTAATTTTTAGCTTTCCCGCAATAGTTATGAATATCGGGGCCGATATAGCAGGTATGGGAGCGGTAGGCAATTTATTATTCCCTTCTGTAGACGCTTCTTTTTTTAGTGTATTTTTTACTATATTACTATTAGGACTTATTATTTATTTACCCTATCAAAAAATAGCCTCAGCTCTAAAATACTTATGCATTGTAATGTTCGTCTATTTTATTGTTCCTTTTTTATACAAGCAAGATTTTAAAGAAATACTGAGCGCAACATTTATCCCTAAACTAACATTTGATAAAGAATTTGTTGCCATTTTAGTTGGCATTTTAGGGACTACTATCTCACCCTATCTCTTTTTTTGGCAAGCTTCTGTAGAGGTGGAAGAAATGAAAAACAAGAAAAAGCATATTGTTGTAAATAAAAAAATCATTCACGACATCAATCAAGATGTAGATTTTGGCATGACTTTTTCTGGATTTGTGATGTACTTCATTATTTTAACAACTGGAACGGTTTTATTCAAAGCAGGCATTCATCAAATAGACACTGTTGAACAAGCTGCTTTAGCTTTAAAACCATTAGCAGGCGATTTAGCCTACTTGCTTTTCGCTGTTGGAATTATTGGGACAGGCTTAATAGCTATACCTGTTTTAAGCGGATCGCTTTCTTATATTTTTACTGAAACATTCGGTTGGGAACAAGGACTCGATAAAAAATTTCATGAAGCAAAAGGTTTTTATCTAATTATTGCTATTTCCCTAATTTTAGGATTATCACTTAATTATGTCGGTATTTCTCCAATAAAAGCATTGATTTATACCGCCATTCTTTATGGTATTACCGCACCAGTACTCATTGCTATCATTCTACATATTTCCAATAACAAACAAATTATGGGTAAAAATGTAAATGATTTAAAAACTAATATTCTAGGATTTACCGCTTTAATAATTATGACTATTGCAGCAATTTTACTCCTTTATTTAG
>NZ_CALFIG010000005.1 GCF_937876455.1 uncultured Flavobacterium sp. | reverse complement strand
AGTTATCTTGTACTGTTAACGTATTTACGTTATATGTTTCTGGTATATATAAGTCTAATGTCATTTTAATAAAAAAGCTAGGCAGCGAACTGCCACCTAGCTTCTATTTTATTGCTTATTAATTTATTAAGAATTGATATGCATAGCTACACCTGATTTACCTTCTAGGATTGCTACAGGACCTGCTTCGAAATCGAATTGTGCAGGATCTGATTCTTTAAATGCAATCACAGCTGTAAATTTCTCAGATTCATTCTTTCTATCCATCTTATGATAACTATCGTTAAATGAGATGTAATATAAAGTATAGAATGCTTTTCTATCAACTGTAGAAAGTAAATTTTGATCAAAAGCTTCTCTCATACGAGGATCCATATCAAACTGAGCTATATGTTTTAAGTAGGCTGCTGATTTCATCAGTATTTCTCTAACTACCCATTCTCCTGTTTGACGTTGAATTTCACCTCTTCTTGATCTGTAAATAGTTGGAGCACTAGCATAATCACAATTGCTTGCTTCTTCATCAAATCTAGCAACTTCAAATCTTACAGGCTCTTCATTATAGTAATCTTTAGGATCAAATGAACAGTTACCAAAAGTAGGTTCAATATAACCAGCTGTTATTCTAATACCACATTTTCTTGTGAAATTAGGTGTAGTTTCTGGATCTACAACTTCCCATATAGCATTATCTAAAGATGGTAATTGACCATATGTAAATGTTATATTTTCTGTTAAACATCCTTCTTCAAGACAATCGTTAGAGAATTGAGTGATAGTATATTCATCTATACAACCATCTCCAGATATTTTTGTTAAACTATCTATATCTACATCTGCAAAACCACTTAATAATGATGTTAACTCAGCCAACCTATCACCATCTGCATCACAAACTGGACGAGATAATTTAGTTTTTAATGTTCTTTGACTAGAGATACCAGAACCACAGCTTTCCCAAGCAGTAGCAGTAGCACCTGCAATAGTACAACTTGTTGCTGTTGTAGCACCTTGAATTAATACATCAGCAGTTAAAGCACTAAGTTCAATACCTCCACTTGTTACTAATTTTACCATAGCAACACCATTCATGTTAGAAAGGAATGTTGCGGTAATTACAGGAGTTAATGAATGGTTAGTACCAACACCTACAACTGTAAGATTAATTGCTGTTCCTGCAAAAGCATTAGCAGCTGTGGTAGCTAATTTTATTGTATCTTCATCAACTGCAATTACATAATAATTAGTAGCTGTAGTTAAACCAGTGATTGAAGTACCACCTCCATTTGAATAGGTAACTAAATCACCTGTTTGAAAACCATGACTAGCTTTAGTTATTGTATCAGCAGATACATCTACTGCAGCTACTGTACCAGCAAAGGTTACTTTTGTAGCTGTTTCGTAAGCTGTTCCAATAGAATCAGCATATGTTTGCCTAGCACTATCTCCACTTAAATCTTCACTTCCAGCTAACGGTCTAGTTACAAACCATTCTGTTTTAGGTTCTACTGTAGTAGAGCCGGACGGACAAGTATCACAATCTGCTAATACTACACTTGCACTATAAGTGAAATCATCTGGATCAGATGCATCGTCTGATTGACAAAATTGATAAGTCGATTGAATTCCTGTTCTAGCTGTTCTAACAACTTTAACACCTTGAGGTGCTTGATTTTGTACAGCTTGTAAAGCTATAGGATCGCCTGCATCCATTATGGTGAGACACCATTTTGTCATATTAGTGCTAGTTGCTGAGAATAGATTAGAAACTAGTTTAGCATTTACGCCAAATTGTTTTAATTCTACATGACTATTAATTTTATCAATTAATTTAGCAGTGTGCTCACGACAATCCAAAGATTCGGCACCGCAGTCATCTGCACATCCATCAGTGTTACAGTCTACAGGAGGAGTATAACTCACCCTATATTCTTTTGGTCCACCAAATTTTCTATAAATAGGATCTCCAGTAAATACAAATTTTAAACTTAGAGATTTTCCTTTTTCCCAACTCAATCCTACTGAGCTAGCTGATCCATCATATCCTACAACCCATTCTTCATTACTTAATCTTTTAGGTAATGATTTATACATATTATATACGTTTTTAGCGTAAAAATATGGACTTTTATGAGTATCCTCTACAGGATTAGCATTCCAGTCAAATCCACCATAACTACCTTGAGCTAAGAAGAATTCGGTACCGTTACCACTTGTAGTAGCAACACTCCATGTTTGACGATCAATAAGAGCAACTGCTCCTTTTCCAATTTCGGAGCTATGTCCTGACGTTGCTACGCCACCTGTTACTACCATCACTGGAACGTGATAACTAAAATTTTCCATTTAGATTTTTGTTTGTTTAATTAAATATTAATTATTATATTCTACT
>NZ_CALFIG010000004.1 GCF_937876455.1 uncultured Flavobacterium sp. | reverse complement strand
TAAGTTGAGTAGTGAAGATCAATCAATCAATAATCAGAAGATCATAAACATTAGAAAAGTTGGCATTTTTATTTTAATTATTCTGTCTTATTTAATTTATCGTTTTTTTGCCCTTGATTATAGTTTAGTTTCTATTGGCTTAATTTCATTTGTTATTATTGCACAATTGGCACCTGCTTTTTTTGGTGCAATATTCTGGAGAAGAGGGTCGCGTCAAGGTGCTATTTGGGGAATTATTATTGGCTTTATTATTTGCACATATACCTTACTAATGCCTTATGCTATAGGGCTTTCAGTTAAAGGAAATACATTTATCAATGATGGACTATTTGGTTGCTCGTTTTTAAAACCATTTCAATTATTTGGCTTAGATTATTTGCAACCTGTACCACATGCTTTTTTTTGGAGTATGTTATTTAACGCTGTTGTTTATTTTGGTGTATCGGTAAGTTTTAAAGGTAATTATCGCGAACGTAATTATGCCGAAATGTATATTGACATTGATAAATACAGTACAAATCATGAAAGCGCTTTTGTGTGGAAAGGAACAGCATATACAAGTGATATTGAAGAAGTTTTAGTAAAATTTTTAGGTAAAGAGCGTACAAAAAGAGCAATGACCATTTTTAATTTAAAATATAAAGTAGATGCCGATGCAGAATTAGCAGATGCGCGTTTAGTCAAATTTGCTGAAAATTTATTAACAGGACATATTGGTACGGCTTCGGCAAAAATTTTAATTTCAAGTGTGGTTCAAGAAGAAAAAGTTACTTTGAATGAAGTTTTAAAAATTTTAGAAGAATCAAATGAAAATATTCTAATCAATAAAAAATTAACTGAAACGTCAAATGAATTAAAAAAGATGACAAGTAAGCTGCAGGAAGCCAACGAAACACTAGTAGTAAAAGACAAACAAAAAGACGAATTTTTAGATACGGTTACGCACGAATTAAGAACTCCTATTACAGCTATTAGAGCGGCAAGTGAAATACTTTTTGAAGATGATGAAATACCCGAGGAAATGAAAAAACAATTCCTTCAAAATATTATATCCGAATCAGATAGATTGAATAGATTGATAGATAAAATTCTCGATTTAGAAAAATTTGAAACAGGAAAACAAACTATTTATCCAAGTATAAATAATCTGTATGAAACTATAGATAAAACCATCGAACCGCTTCAACAATTAATTCGAAACAAAAACATTACAGTATATCTAGAAAACACAAAAGATTGTTATGCTTACTATGATGAAGATCGAATTATTCAGGTCATTACAAATTTAATTTCAAATTCTATTAAATTTTGCCCTGAAGAAAATGGATTAATTACCGTGCAAGTAATGGATAAAGGGGATTTTGTATTAACTTCCATTCAAGACAACGGCAAAGGCATACATAAAAAAGATTTTGAAGCCATATTTGATAAATTTTATCAATCTGATAATCAAAATATAAAAAAACCAGTGGGAAGTGGGTTAGGACTAGCCATTACGAAACAAATTATTGAACACCACAAAGGAAAAATTTGGGTGGAAAATTGTGAATCGGGAGGCGCCTGTTTTTATTTCACGTTACCTAAAAAAGAGTAGAAATTAGCTATTAAAATTTTACATATGAAAAAGATACTAATTGTTGATGATGAACCAAATATCATTATGTCTTTAGAATATACTTTTAAGAAAAGTAACTTCAAAGTGTTTATTGCCAGAGATGGACAAGAAGCATTAGATATTCTAGAAACAGAAACACCTGATGCTATTATATTAGATGTAATGATGCCAAATGTTGATGGGTATGCTACAATAACCCAAATTAAGAAAAATGAAAAGTTAGCGCATACTAAAATCGTATTCTTATCAGCAAAAAATAAAGAAAGTGATATTGAAAAAGGATTGAATTTAGGAGCAAATACCTATATGACAAAACCCTTTTCAATAAAAAAACTAGTTGAAAAAATTAATGAATTACTTGAAAAATAATATTTTTAAATGAATTATAACGAACTCTATACACAAAGTCTTTCAAACTCTGAAACCTTTTGGAAAGAACAAGCTCATGCTTTAGAATGGTTTTCAAAACCAACTACTATTGTTTCAAAAAACAGCAATAATTATCCCGTTTGGTTTGAAGATGGCGAATTAAATATTTGTTATTTAGCTATTGACAAACATATACAAGACGGTTTTGGAGATGAAATTGCTCTCATTTATGATTCTCCTGTTACACAGACTATAAAAAAATATACGTTTAGTGAGGTTAAATCAGAAGTTGCTAAACTAGCTGGCGGATTAGTTTCTTTAGGATTAACAAAAGGAGACACCGCCGTAATTTATATGCCTATGATTCCTCAAGCTACCTTTGCTATGTTGGCCTGTGCAAGAATTGGTGTAACACATTCAGTAGTTTTTGGTGGTTTTGCACCTCATGAATTAGCTATCCGAATAGATGATTGTAAACCAAAGGTTATACTAACGGCATCTTCTGGAATTGAAATCGAACGTTTAATCGCATATAAACCATTGGTTGATGAAGCTATCGAATTAGCCAATCATAAACCACAAAATGTTGTTATTTTAAATCGAAAATTAGGCGCAAAAATACCATTTAAAAAATATGACATCGATTATGATGCATTAGTGTATGGGTCAGAAGAAGTGTCATGTGTAGCAGTAGCCTCCACACATCCTTTATATATTTTATATACTTCTGGAACCACAGGAAAACCAAAAGGAATAGTACGCGATACGGGAGGATATGCCACAGCATTAAAATTTTCAATGCAACATATATATGGCGCTGAACCAGGTGAGGTTTTTTGGGCGGCTTCCGATGTGGGGTGGGTAGTAGGGCATAGCTATATTGTTTATGGACCATTATTAAACCGAAATACAACTATCGTTTTTGAAGGTAAACCTATAAAAACTCCAGATGCTTCTACATTTTGGCGCATTATTGCTGAACACCAAGTGCGTGTTATGTTTACAGCTCCTACAGCTATTAGAGCTATTAAAAAAGAAGATCCTAACGGTGATTTTATTAAACAATATGATTTATCTTGTTTGAAAACGCAATTTTTAGCTGGCGAACGTTGTGATGTAGCCACTTTAGAATGGTATAACGAACATATACCTGTTCCTGCTATTGACCATTGGTGGCAAACTGAATCGGGTTGGCCAATGATTGCTAATATGATGGGGGTAGAATACTTACCTGTAAAACCAGGTTCTGCAGGTAAGGCTGTGACAGGATATGATATACGAATATTTGGTGAAAACGGTAAAGAATTAGGTCCAAATGAAGAAGGATACGTAGTAATAAAATTACCTTTACCACCAGGTACATTAATGGACTTATGGAATGATAGTGAACGTTTCAAAGCGGGTTATTTAACTAAATTTGATGGCTATTATTTTTCTGGTGATGGTGGATACAAAGATGATGAAGGCTATATCTATATAACGGGTAGGGTTGATGACGTAATCAATGTGGCAGGTCACAGACTATCAACCGCAGAAATGGAAGAAATTGTAGCATCACATCAAGCGGTTGCTGAATGTGCTGTTGTAGGAGCAAATGATGATTTGAAAGGTCAAATTCCATTAGCATTTGTGGTAACTAAAGCTGGTATAGAGATGGAACACTTTCAACTTGAACAAGAAATTGTAAAATTAGTTCGTGAACAAATAGGTGCTGTAGCAAGTTTGCGAAATGTGGTAATTGTGCAGCGTTTACCAAAAACACGTTCGGGGAAAATTTTGAGAAAACTTATTCAAAGTATTGCTGATCAAACAGAATTTCAAATTCCTTCAACTATTGATGATGAGGCTATTATAGAAGAAATTTCTAATAGTCTAGCCTCATACGGATATTTTAAAAAATAAACAATAACGTTTAGTCGGAAGGAGTTCTACATTTTTTAATGTATATCAATTTAGCGCAATTTTTAAAAAAGCAATGTTTTCTTTCCTTATATTTACACTATTAAAAAAATTAACAAAATGAGTTATTATAAAGTTAAAGATTTAGAAAATTACTTCAAAATGTATAAAAAATCGGTACGCGAACCAAGAAAATTTTGGGATCGTATTGCTGATGAAAATTTTGTATGGTACCAAAAATGGGATAAAGTTTTTGAAGTTGACATGCAAGAAGCACAATTTAAGTGGTTTTTGAATGCAAAAGTTAATATTACAAAAAACTGTATAGATAGACATTTAGCAAAAAGAGGAGATAAAACAGCTATCATTTTTGAACCTAATAATCCTGGTGAGCCTGCACAACATATAAGTTACAATGAATTATATGTTCGCGTTTCAAAAATGGCGAATGTATTAAGAGATTTAGGAATTAAAAAAGGAGATAGAGTATGTATTTATCTTCCAATGATTCCAGATTTAGCCGTTGCAGTTTTAGCTTGTGCTAGAATTGGCGCTATTCACTCGGTTGTATTTGCTGGTTTTTCCGCTGGAGCATTAGAAGCACGTATTAATGATAGTGATTGCAAAATGGTAATTACTTCTGATGGAGGATATAGAGGAGATAAAACCATTAATTTAAAAGGAATTGTTGACGAAGCACTTGAAAAATGCCCTTGTGTAGAACAAGTTCTTGTGGTTAAACGAACAAATGAAGAAGTAGCCATGAAAGAAGGAAGAGACATTTGGGCTCAACCTTTATTAGAAAAGGCTTTAGATAATAATGTAGCAGAAATAATGGACGCAGAAGATCCGTTATTTATTTTGTATACATCTGGTTCTACAGGTAAACCAAAAGGAATGGTACATACCACTGCGGGATATATGGTTTATACAGCTTATACATTTAAAAATGTATTTAATTACGAAGAAAATGGCGTGTATTGGTGTACAGCAGATATCGGCTGGATTACAGGACACTCTTATATTTTATACGGCCCCTTATTAAATGGTGCAACCACTGTAATCTTTGAAGGTGTACCTTCTTATCCAGATTTTAGTCGTTTCTGGGAAGTAATTGAAAAACATAATGTAAATCAATTCTATACTGCCCCAACAGCCATTAGAGCATTGGCAAAAGAAAGTTTAGATTATGTACAAAAATTCCCTTTGAGTAGTTTAAAAGTGATAGGATCTGTAGGAGAGCCAATTAACGAAGAGGCATGGCATTGGTACAATGACCATGTAGGTGGAAAAAGATGTCCTGTTGTGGATACATGGTGGCAAACGGAAACAGGTGGAATTATGATTTCTCCATTACCGTTTATTACTCCAACAAAGCCTACGTATGCCTCATTACCATTACCAGGAATTCAACCTGTTTTAATGGACGAACTAAGAAATGAAATAGAAGGTAATCAAGTTACGGGTAGTTTGTGTATTAAATTCCCTTGGCCGTCAATTGCTAGAACAATATGGGGTGACCATCAACGTTATAAAGAAACTTATTTTACTGCATTTCC
>NZ_CALFIG010000003.1 GCF_937876455.1 uncultured Flavobacterium sp. | reverse complement strand
AAACAATCCATATCGCGTTTCTGCAGGTATATAGCCTATTAGCTTTTCTCCTGCATATTCATTCATTTTTTGAGCCATGTTACTTTTCCCAAAACCTGTTATATAAAGCAACATATCTTTATTAATCATAGGTACACCTATCATTTCATAATTAAACATGAAATACAAATTGAGATTTTGTTGTTTTAATTTGGCTGCTAAATGTTTAGAACCTAACAAACCTTTTTCTTCTGCAGAAAAGAAAACAAACAATACACTTCTTTTATTTGATTTTGTCTTTGCAAAATATTTTAACACTTCTGATACGGCTGTTGAGCCTGCTGCATTGTCATTTGCTCCATTTGCAATAGAATCACCTTTTACTATATTCGTACCTTTTAATATGCCTATGTGGTCATAATGCGCCCCAATGATAACAAACTCATTTTTTAGCTTAGCATCATTTCCTTCAAGGTAACCTACAACATTATAGGCTGGCCAATTAAAATTAGACAACGTGTCTTTATAGGTTTTAAAATAAGGAGGAATATTATTTTCTTTACATATATTTTCTAAATAAGAGGCAACCTGTTCCATTTTTTTGGTTCCTGCTTCCCTACCTAAATTTTCATCCGAAGTTAAAAACGATAACGTTTTGGCCACTTGCTCTTCTTTAACTTGATAGTTTGCCGTTTTTGTTTGAGCCTTTCCTAAAAAACTCAATCCAAGTAGCATTATAATTATATGTTTCATTTTTTTGTGATTTGTATTGATTTGTAAAAATAAAAAAATCCCGACTTAAATCGGGATTTTATATATTAATTTTTAAATGATTAAGCTAACATCGTAACTGGGTTTTCCATAAACGCTTTTAATGTTTGTAAAAACTGTGCTCCTGTTGCCCCATCAACTGTTCTGTGGTCACATGCTAAAGTAACAGTCATTGTGTTTCCTACGACTATTTGTCCTTTTTTAACCACGGGTTTTTCAATAATTGCCCCTACAGATAAAATAGCTGAGTTAGGTTGATTAATAATTGAAGTAAAAGATTGAATACCAAACATTCCCAAATTAGAAATCGTAAACGTGCTGCCTTCCATTTCATTAGGCTGAATTTTCTTAGCCTTAGCTCTTCCTGCCATATCTTTAACTGTTGCTCCAATTTGAGTTAAACTCATTTGATCTGCAAATTTCAATACAGGAACCACTAATCCGTCTTCTACAGCAACTGCTACACCAATATTTACATGATGATTAATAACCATTGCTTCTTCTTTCCATTGTGAATTAACTTGTGGATGCTTTTTTAATGCCATAGCCGACGCTTTAATCACCATATCATTAAAAGATACTTTTGTATCTGGTAAACCATTAATCATATTTCTTGATGCAATAGCCTGATCCATATCTAACTCTATTGTTAAATAATAATGAGGGGCTGTAAATTTAGACTCAGACAACCTTTTTGCAATGGTTTTACGCATTTGAGAATTTTTAATTTCCTCTTGGAAAACTTCACCTGCTGGTACAAAAGGTTTAACAATTGAAACAGCGCTGGTTGCTTCAGCTACTACTTGCGAAGACGAAATTGCCGATGGAGAATAATTTTCTACATCACTTTTTACAATTCTTCCGTTTTCACCTGAACCTTTTACTTGAGCTAAATTAATTCCTTTGTCATGCGCAATTTTTTTAGCTAAAGGTGAAACAAAAATTCTACCCTCTGTGTTAGAAGTTGAAAGTTGAGAATTAACAGTTGTTTCTGAGTGTACAACTTGTTTCTCTTCTGTCTTAGGCGATTCAGCAGAAACACCTACTTTATAATTTGCTGCAATTCCTGAAACATCAGTTCCTGCTGGTCCTAAAATTGCTAAAATTGTATCTACTGGAGCAGAACCACCTTCTTCAACGCCTATATACAATAATGTACCCGCGTTAAACGATTCAAATTCCATTGTAGCTTTATCTGTTTCAATCTCTGCCAAGATATCACCTTCTTTAACTGTATCGCCTACTTTTTTTAACCATGTTGCAACAGTTCCTGTAGTCATTGTATCACTTAAGCGTGGCATAGTTACTACTTTAACACCCGCTGGCATCTCAATTGCGCTCGATGTTACTGATTTAGTTTCATCAACAACTTTTACTTCTTTAGTTTCAGTAGTAGTATTTGTAGCCAATAAAGCCGTGATATCTTCACCTTGTTTACCTATAATGGCTAATAAGGAATCTACAGGAGCTGATTCTCCTTCATGTATTCCTATGTGCAATAAAACACCGTCATGGAATGATTCAAATTCCATCGTAGCTTTATCTGTTTCTATTTCAGCTAGTATATCACCTGATTTTATAGTATCACCCACTTTTTTTAACCATGTTGCCACAACTCCTTCTGTCATGGTATCACTCAAACGGGGCATAGTAATTATTTGTGCCATAGTTTTTATAATTTATGAGGAATAAATGGATAATTTTCTTGTTCGTAAACCACATCATATAATTGATTTACTTCTGGGAATGGAGACTCATCTGCAAATTTTTCACATTCAGCTACTAAGTCATTAACACGTTGATCTATAACTTCTATTTCTGCTTCAGTGGCATACTTTTTCTCTTTGATGATATCTAATACTTGTGTAATTGGGTCGATTTTTTTGTACTCTTCCACTTCTTCTTTGGTTCTGTACAATTGTGCATCAGACATTGAATGTCCTCTGTATCGGTATGTTTTCATTTCTAGGAATGTTGGCCCCTCACCTTTTCTTGCTCTTTCAATAGCCTCATGCATTGCCTCTGCCACTTTGATTGGATTCATTCCATCAACGGGCCCACAAGGCATTTCATATCCTAATCCTAATTTCCAAATATCTGTATGATTTGCAGTTCTTTCTACAGAAGTTCCCATAGCATAGCCATTATTCTCTACAATAAAAACTACTGGTAATTTCCAATTCATAGCCATATTAAATGCTTCGTGCAAAGAACCTTGACGGGCAGCTCCATCTCCAAAATAGGTTAATGTAACACCACCTGTTTCAAAATATTTATCTGCAAAAGCAATACCTGCTCCTACAGGAATTTGAGCACCCACAATTCCATGTCCTCCATAAAAACCATGTTCTTTAGAGAAGATATGCATAGAACCACCCATACCTTTTGACGTTCCTGTTACTTTACCTAACAATTCTGCCATAACAGCTTTTGGATCCACACCCATACCAATAGGCTGAACGTGATTTCTATAAGCCGTAATCATTTTATCTTTAGACAAATCCATAGCATGTAAAGCTCCTGCTAAAACTGCTTCTTGCCCATTATATAAATGAAGAAATCCTCTTACTTTTTGTTGAATATATAATGCAGCTAATTTATCTTCGAATTTTCTCCAAAACTGCATATCTTCATACCATTTTAGGTATACTTCTTTGGTAATTGGTTTCATTAGTGTTTTATTTTTTAGTTTGTTTCTAAAATTTACGAACGACAAAAATACTACTTAGACTTTTATTGAAAAAATTAAATTGGGTCAAATTTTACATTTTTAGCAATTTATTCGTTTTTTTTCTAACGAAATCGTTATAGATTAGCTTTATCAAACAAGAATGGTAATAAATTTTTCAAAGAATGGGATTTGTATACAGCTCCTTTTGCACCCATAAAATAAATTTCAATATTTGAATCTTGTTTGATTTCATATTCTGCAATAGACTGTCGACATGCTCCACAAGGTGGAATAGGTGTTACAGATTCTTTTTCTATTGAGGAAGCCGAAATAAACATTTTTTGTACTTTATTAGTTGGATAATTAGCCCCCGCATAAAAAATTACCACGCGTTCAGCACATAAACCAGAAGGATAAGCAGCATTTTCTTGGTTAGCCCCTTCTAACACTACTTGATTATCCAATACTAAAGCTGCACCAACTTGAAAATTTGAATACGGAGCATACGCTTTTTTTCTAGCTTCTATAGCCTTCAACATCCACTCCTGCTCTTGCTTGTTTAATTCATTAATGGAGTCAAACACCTCTAATTTAGTTTCAACTTTTAGCTCTTTCATATTAATTAATTACTTTCTTTATAAGGGAAAAAAAATCCAAATTCAAAAAATGAATTTGGATTTTAATTATATTATTATTCTATTAATTGTCTTCGTAAGAATCGCCAAAATTAAATGTTAGCGAAAATCGCAAGGTGTTTTCTAAAGGATTTCGCACTTTTGATGCAGAGAACAAATAAGAAACATCGACTTTAACCGTGTTGTACTTGAAACCAGCCCCTAAAGTCATGTACTTACGAGCTCCTTTTTCTTGACTTTCATGAAAAAATCCTGTTCGTAATGCGAAGGAATCTTGATACCAATATTCTGCTCCCAATGCCCATGTAAACTCTTTAAATTCTTCTTTCATACCACCTGGGGCATCATTAAAAGATTTAAATATACCTTGAACCCAACCTATTTTTCTATAATTTTCATTATTAATTGCTTTATCACTTGCATCTATTACTCCATCATTATTTAAATCTGTTACAGCCTGTGGAGTAGGCACTAATAATTTTGTTGTTTCACCAATAACACTCACTTTGTTGTATTCATCAAATATGAAATCAAAACTCCCTCCTAATCTTAAATTAGCTGGAATAAAATTCTCATTTAACAAATCATTATCATATGAAATTTTTGGTCCTAAATTTTGAAGATTGAAACCAAAACGCCATTTTCCGTTAAATTCATCAAAAGCCATTTCTTCAGATTGATATAAACCCGAGACATCAACTGCAAAAGTTGAAGCGGCTTTAGCATCAGAATCTGAGGTTGCAATTTTTAAATTAGAGCGAATGTATCGGCCTGCTACACCCATACCAAAGGTTTCACTTAACTTTAATGAATAAGATAAATCTAAAGCAAACTCATTTGGACTAACGGTTGTTAATGCCTGACCTGTATTGTCCGTTAATTGAATATCTCCTAACCCGAAATAACGTAAACTAGTTGCAAAAGCACTTTTATCATTTATTTTATTAAAATAAGTGATTTGTCCTAATGAAATATCATTTGCAATACTTGTTAAATAAGGCGTATAACTCATCGAAAACCCTTGTTTTCTTGAAGAAAAAGCATATTTAGACGGATTATATTGTTGAGAAAAAGCATCTGCAGAAGAAGCTACACCCATATCTGCCATACCCGCCGAACGCGCATCTGCCGCAATTAATAAGAAAGGTACTCCGGTAGTTATTACGCGGTCTTGTGCTGTAGCTGATTGAATGGCTACTAAAAAAATAACTAGTTTAATTAAATTCTTCATCTGTATAGATTGGTTTTAAATTTCAGATGTAATTTTTGTCAATAGGCTTTTTTGTAAGTATAGCCAACAAATATACAATTTTATTACAGTATTACAAGTTTTTCTATTTTTTCTGTTTTTGTTCCTGTTATTGTAGATTTAACAGTTAATTTATATACATAAACCCCTTTTCCAATTTTATCACCAAAATCATCTTTACCATCCCATTTAATTTCTCTAGATAAAAATCCATCTGTAAGAACCGTTTGATTAATGGTTTTAACTAATTTACCGGAAATTGTCAAAATTTGCACTTGAACATCCAAGGGTTCAAATGGCCTATTATGATTGAACCAAAATTCGGTATAGCTCACAAAAGGATTAGGATAATTGAGCACATGCGTCAACGCTAATTCTTCATTTCCTACTACAACAAACTGAATTTCTGCCGTGATTAAATTATTGTATACATCCCACGCCTTAAACAAAATGGTATGAAGCCCTGGCGCTAAATTTCTAAAAGGATATGTTACTTTTCCTTTTGTATAATCATTATTTTCAGTTTCATAATAATCATTTAAAATATACGGATTATTTTCATCATTGTCTAAAATAGCAACAATGTCGTGACCTATTCCGCTGGCTGTATTAATGCCATGTTCATCTTCTAAAAAAGCTAAAAATATAGGGCTATTATTTGTAATTCCACCGCTTACAAAATTAGTATCATTCATATATAATTTAACTTTTGGTGGCGTAGTGTCGGCTGGAGCAGTTAAATTTACTCCTCCTACTTTAATTAGATTAGAATACCCAGATTGATTTTGCAATTGAGGTTGTGTGCTTTTTGCATAAAAACTAATTCTTCCTGTGCCCAAAGGAATTTGTATATCTTGAGGAACTACAAAACTAAATTCAAATAACCCATTAGCCACCGAAGCATTACCTCTATAAATGGTTTCGCCCAACGTAATAAAATTTAATTTTGGCTGGTTTAATAGTACCGAAACATTGTCATTATCTAAGGTTAATCTATTTAAATTTTTATCAAAAACTTGTACTGCTAAATCACCATTATAGCTTGTCAATAGTGTGTTATTTTCATCAACCACCTCTCCTGAAAACTTTACTAAAGAAAGAGCTTGCAACGTTGCCGTTGTAGTAGCAATAGGTTGGTCATTTAATTTAGTAAGCACTATTTTTGGTTTCGGGATAGCTAATTTAAGTGCCGGGTCGCCAATATAAAAAACAACCCTTCTATTTGTTGACCCAGGTAAAATTTTAGCTTTTCGTAATGCCTCGGCAATAGAAATATAGGCTCCATTTTGCATGGCAAACAAATAATCATAGATATCTTCATTTAACTGAATACCTGTTGACTGCCCTATCTGTCTCGTTGTTGCTAACATTGAGATAGCCCCGCCTGACTTGTTCCAATACATGTATTCGCCGCCAGTAGGCCTACTAGGGTCATCAAAACGAGTGAATTCACATGTAATGGTTATAAATAGGGGATATTTATATCTGTTATTCAAACTCTGTGCGTCAGCCTTTTCAAAAATACGTTCAATAGCAAAACTTTCTTCATTTCCATGTCCATAATAATTAAGCACTAAAGCACCTAACTCTATAGCATCTAAAAAATCTTTTTTTGCTTGAGGATACCTTGGGCCTCCCGCACTAACCTCTTGGGTATATGCATCGGTGAATATTTTTTTTGTATTGAAAAAAGGATTCGCCAATGTAACTTGATCGGCCAAAACATTTAAATCCTTTTGTAAAAACCAATCTCCTGACTTAAAAGGATCAGGGTCATCTGCATAGTAAACTAAATTGTTACGCCACCTTCCATATGATTTTTCATCGTAATATTCATACACCTTATTAACCATTTCGGCTGCTTGCTCGCTAGAAGACACCAACATGCGCCCTACAGCTATATCTAAGCCATCTGCATTGGTTTGCATATCTCCTTCATTATCATCCATCATAACAAAAAAATCATCGGACATAAACGAAGAAAATAATGAAAAATTAGTACTGTTATTTTGGGTTAACGAACTTGCGGGATAAAATCCATGAAAAATAGGAACTACATTCGTATTGTTTCTAATTCGATCTTTATAATCATAAGATGCATCTCCAAAAAGGTTTACATATTTAAGTCTTTTTGAAGGTGTAGAAGCATTTGTATACACATATTTAATAAAATTTCTAATCGCCGTAACATCTTGTTTTCCACCTCCAAATTCTTGATAAATGGATTCAAGACTTACCACTTTAGTGTTCAAATTTTGTTTTGAACGATGCAATGCTGCTAAACTTTCGGCTTGTCCAGATAAAGAACTTGGCGTAATAATTAAATAGTCTACATCTTGAAAATTACCTTGACTATTTTGAAAAATAGTACCTTTCAAATTTTGATTTGCAATTCTTGTTAGTGCTTCTTTTGCTGGTGTATATACATCATTCAAATCGAGCGCAATGAATTTTTTAGGTTGCCCCAAAGTTGTTTTAAACGCTAACGTAGCCTGACTATTATCTATTTTCGTTACATTATAAATATCGGTAATATCCCATACCGCATTAACAGAAGTTGCATTTGTTAGTGTAAACTCACCTACTCCAATATTTGCCTCTACTAAACCATTTGAAAATCGAAATTGTTTTCCGTAGCCTTTTAATGAAGCATTATACTTTAATACAATATAGTCTAAGTAACCTTTTGAAGAAGGTACACCTCCATTGTTATATGTTAAATTAATAGCTACAGCACTTCCTGTTGGTACAAACGAGTGATTTAGTATATTTTCAAATCCCAAAACACCTGACGTTCCTGTAAGCGTGTTTATAGGGACAATAGCTAATTCTACTCCATTAGCTTTGACCTTAAAAGATGTTGAACCAAAAGAAATAGCACAAAAATTTGCCGCTAATATTACATTGCTACCTGAGACATAATTTGGCAATTCAAAATTAAACGTTTGATCATTATCTAAATCAAAAGCTTCACCAAACCATCTTCTACCTATTTTTCCGGGATTTACTAAATCTTTCTCATAGAATTCATAACCATCATAGGCTGTTAATTGAAGTGTAGGAGTTCCTGTGGGTGCAACATAATTTTGAATACGCTTTCCATTTATCCCTCCTGAAGTCACATAATAGTAAGAATTGTCTGCAAAAAGATTTTCATGGGTTAAACTTTCTGTATTCCAATTATCAACCCCCTCAGCATAAAACAATATATAATCCTCATCATTAAACACCCCGTCATTTTCACCAGTAAATAAAATGGCATTTTCTTCTAAATCATTAGGATAACTGACATTGTTTTGTAATGGCAACATTCTACCGCCATTCCCATAAATTTTAATTTTTCGAGGATCTACATTTACATCAAATCCCAATTCTCTTAAAAACGTCTTAGAAACTTTATAAATACCTGATTTTTTAACATAAAATCGAAACCAATTTCCAGTAGCTAAAACCGAATTTTGAACGGCAGAAATACTATTTTGATTGATATTTCGAGACATTTGATTGGTAGTATAAGAAAGCGTAAGTTGTTTTACTTTCTTGTACAAAGTACCCTCTTTTACAATTGGATTAAAACTTAAAAAAACCATAGGCTCTTCTCTTGCAAAAGAAGATTTAAGTTTAAAATTAATGTCGTTTGGTAGTTTAGAAAGATTTAAATCGGTTAACTCGTCAACATTAATAGGTTCAAAAACAACATTTGTAATTTGATAGTTAGATTCTGAAACTAATTGTTCTGTTTTAAAATTAGAGACAAAAAAAAGTGTTTTCTCCGAAGGATTATACTCTAAATTTTCCCTTTGAAATTGAGGTATAACATATTTTGTACTCCCAAAAATAAAATCATTTTTTGGTGTCCATTGTAGCATAATTTCCTTTGTATCCTGAGCAAAAACAGTGTAAAAAGCAAATAATAATAAAACAAGACTTCTTTTCATATTTGTAAAAACATGCGTTTTAGTAGTCATAGAACGCTCTCATTTTTATTTAAATTTAACAGCGTAAACTATTTTAATAGTAATACTAAACGCAAATTAAGTGAAAATAGTATAATTCAAACAATATTTTAAAATAAAAACAATAAATAGCATAAAACAGACGTTATCAAACTACTATTTAAAAAGATTGTTTAATATTTTTTTCTTTTTTTTGTTGCATATTAATGGTTTATTATTATCTTGCGGCACTAAAATTATTACCTACTAAAGTATGAAAGTTACTAAAATTATGGCTTTAAAATTGTTGGTGGCAATAACGCTAACAATAGGTTTTACTGGTTGTAGCAAAAAAGGAAGCACTAAAGGTGGTTCTTCTGCAACAGGTTGGAAAATCAACGACAAAAAAGGCGGTTTCCAATACAACACTAAGTTTAAGCAACAAGAAACTCCCCCTGGAATGGTGTCTGTTGAAGGCGGTACATTTACTATGGGTAAAGTGGACGATGATGTAATGCATGATTGGAACAACTCCCCAACAAAACAACATGTTCAATCATTTTACATGGATGAAACGGAAGTAACAAATATGATGTATGCAGAATACTTATATTGGTTGAAATCTGTTTTTCCTCCATCAGACGAAAAATACAAAAACATTTATAACGGCGCTATTCCTGACACATTAGTGTGGAGAAATCGTTTAGGTTATAATGAAACTATGACAAACAATTATTTAAGACATCCTGCATATGCAGATTATCCTGTAGTAGGCGTTAATTGGATCCAGGCTTCTGAGTTTTGTGATTGGAGAACAAATCGTGTAAACGAAAATATCTTAGAAAGAGAAGGCTATTTGAAAAAAGATGCCAAAATAAAAGACGTAACTGCAGATGCTAATTTTGATACAGAATCATATGTAAATTCTCCTTCAAAATCTTTTGGCGGTAATGCAGAAATTGTTAAGAAAAAAGTAATGGGCCAATCTGGTAAAAAACAAGTTGGTGAAGATGTAAAAAATGTATATGCTCAAAGAAGTTCTGGTATCATTTTACCTGAATACAGACTTCCTACCGAAGCCGAATGGGAATATGCTGCTTTAGCATTAGTAGGTAACAGAGAATATAACATTTATAAAGGACAGAAAAAATACCCTTGGAAAGGGCAATACACACGCTCTGGAAAAAGACAATATAGAGGTGATCAATTAGCCAACTTTAAACAAGGAAAAGGAGATTACGGCGGGATTGCTGGATGGTCTGATGACGGTGCAGATATTACTAATAAAGTAAAATCATATCCTGCAAATGATTTCGGTTTATATGATATGGCTGGTAACGTTGCTGAATGGGTTGCTGATGTATACCGACCTACAGTTGATGATGAAGCTAATGATTTCAACTACTATAGAGGAAACGTTTATACAAAAAACAAAATTGGTGCTGATGGTACTGTAGAATTTATTACAACTGAAACAATCAAATATGATACATTAAGCAATGGTAAAATCATGGCAAGAAGTTTCCCAGGTCAAATTGCTCAAGTTCCAGTTGATGAAAACGAAACGTATTTAAGACAAAACTTTGACAAATCAGATAATAGAAATTACAGAGATGGTGACAGACAATCTACTCGCTATTTCAATTTTGGAGATTCTGAAGAAGACGCAGGAAAAGACAAAACAAACGAAAGAATGTATCATGCTCCAATGCATAAAATCGATGTTGATAGCCTTGGAAAAATGGACAAAAAATATGACCGTTCAGACAAAAGAACAACTTTAATAGACGACAATGTTCGTGTATATAAAGGGGGTTCATGGAGAGACAGAGCATATTGGTTAGACCCTGCTTCAAGAAGATACTTCCCACAAGATATGGCAACAGACTACATCGGATTTAGATGTGCTATGTCAAAAGTAGGACCAAAAAATAACAAGAAAACGCCTAGAGGTAATGTTAAAAGCAAATAATTCTAGATAATATTTTTAAAAGCCCTTTAGTATTAAAGGGCTTTTTTTTATTTTAGCACAATCCAAATGAAAATTTAATGAAAATAGAAGAACTATACCTTTACTTTCTTGAAACTACTGGAGTAACAACAGACACTCGAAAAATAGAAGCAAATAACTTTTTTATAGCTTTAAAGGGTGATACGTTTAACGGGAATGAATTTGCCCAAAAAGCACTTGAATTAGGCGCAAAATACGCTTTAATAGACGAAAGTAAATTCAAAAAAAACGACCAATATATTCTTGTTGATAATTGTTTAGAAACATTACAGAAATTAGCTAATTACCATCGCCAACAATTACCATGCAAAATTATTGGACTTACAGGTAGTAATGGAAAAACTACAACAAAAGAACTTATCTATGCCGTGCTTTCACAAAAATATAAAACACAAGCTACATTTGGCAACCTTAATAACCACATAGGCGTTCCGCTTACCTTGCTTTCGTTTCGTAAAGATACTGAAATGGGCATCGTAGAAATGGGCGCTAATCACCAAAAAGAAATTGAATTTTTATGCACAATTGCTCAACCTAATTTTGGATATATTACCAATTTCGGGAAGGCACATTTAGA
>NZ_CALFIG010000002.1 GCF_937876455.1 uncultured Flavobacterium sp. | reverse complement strand
TAAAAAACCCACCAACAAATACGGAGTGCCGACTGTAAGGTATCACGGTTGCATCCTTCCCAAGAAACACGCATCTGAAATCCTCAAACGCTTTCGGGCTATATTGAGGGAGTATGAGAAATAAATAACGGAACTATGAAAAACAAAATATTTCTTGGCGGAACTTGCGCTGAAACAACTTGGAGAGATGAACTTATTAGTAAGTTAAATAATCTTGACTACTTCAACCCCGTTGTTGATGACTGGACACCTGAGTGTCAAGTGATAGAAAGGCGAGAAAAGGAGAATGATTGCAACATTCATTTTTATTGCATAACAAAAGAAATGCAAGGCGTATTTTCTATTGCGGAGGTGGTAGATAGTGTTCATAACAGGTTCAAAAGAACAATACTACACGTCATTCCTGAAGGATTTGAAAAAGGGCAAATAAAGTCCTTGCAAGCGGTTGTAGATTTAATAAACTCACGTGGCGGAATTGCATACATGGATAACGATATTTCGAGGTCTGCCCGTGTTCTCAATTATTCATTTTCAAATTACGAAAACGATCCTAAAGGAGTAGGATTACAAGAAAGCTACAAAATTAGAGTTTGTGAGCTAACAAATGAGGAAGCTGAACAATATGGTGAGTTAATGAAACAAGCATTTATTCAGCATCATAAAGAACACGTTGCTCGTGAGCGTGGGGAAAAATAAAATTTCCTATAACGTAAAAGCATTGGCGAAGGTGGCGTTTTAACCACAAAAGCCGATGCGGAGAACGAATGTTGAGCCTTGCAGTAATTGTCGAGCGGAGTACTGCACCGCCACTTTTGCCAAACGTGTGTTATGCTCTCGTTGCGGTATTTTAGTAGTAAACTTCAATAGGATCAAGGTTTTTTGTTCTTTTTTGTGCGGGGGAAAAATATTTTTATTAAATAGTTTGTAAATACAAAATAAATACCTATATTTGTAGCGTAATTAAATAATATCACAATGAAACAAATAATTGGCTTTGCGACACAGTTTTACACACTTTGGAATTATGAAGCAGTTCCGCAGTATAGAACAGACAGTTATGGCAATCACCATCAAATAGGCGTTGAGCATAAATACTATTATTGCAAGAATGTTTCAACAGATTTAGACAAGGTTAAATCATTATTCCCAAGTGTTGAAATTGATACAGAATTGAGAGGTACGAGTTCATTTACTCGTAATGAAAAACTCGATTTACCAAATAATTACTTTTGGGCTGGTAAATACGCAGGTAAGTTGATTGATGAAGTTATGGAATTTGACTTCAAATATTGCCTTTGGAGTGCTGAAAATTACAATATGCCATATATTACCAATCACCCAAAATACATAGCACATTTTGAAGCGATTGAAAAGCAAAAGCAATTAGAAATAGCCCAAGCACAAATTGTAAAAGTTGGCGATATTGTTGAATTAGAGTTTGTGAGAAATGGCTACAATGCTAATGACGATTACACAGAATGTTGGACAGAAGCTAATTTAGGTGATACGGTTTTAAAGGTGCTTTGTGGCGGTGTTAAACCAGTAAGCGGTATGTATCCTTATCTAATGCCTATTGTTAATGGTAAAGCTCAAAAAACAAAGGGCAAAAAGATAGAAGTAAAAGTATTAGAGGTGTTCAACACTTTTAATTATAGTGGTCAAATTGAACAACAAATACAAATAGCATAATGAGTAATACTAAAAAAGTAACGATAAGCCTTACTTCTGAACAACAGGAGAAGGCTCGTTCTTTGTCTAAAGATTTATTTGGCAAAGAGAATATTTCAGGGCTTGTAGGATTTCTTATTGAGCGTTGGGAAAAAGAACAAAAAACTTCCACTAATGTCAAACCGAAGCAGTCACGTAGCAATGGAGCATAACGTCCTGCGGATAGGCGATGTGGTGGAAATCGAAGCCGAAAACTTTCTGTAAGAACTAAACTTTTTTTGAAAAACTAAACTTAACATTAACCGAGAACCCGCCATATTGCCTATGTGCTGTTATAGGTAGGGCTTCTCAC
>NZ_CALFIG010000001.1 GCF_937876455.1 uncultured Flavobacterium sp. | reverse complement strand
GAAGTATTCTGCATAACCTGATTTGGTTGGTTTTGGTCCCATTTCATTTTTTCCAGCTTCTGTAGTATTTTTAACTGTACTTTTTATAGTATCTTTTTGGGTTATTTCAACTTCAGTCGTTGTTGTTTTAGTTGAATCTGAAACAGTTTGTATTGAGTCAATAGATATATTCAAGGCTTCGCTTGAATCATTTGAAGCGGATATTGATTTTATTGGCGCAAGCATAAAAATTACTAAGATACAAGCCAATTTTATAGTGCTTAGAATCCAAATATTCGATTTTTTATCGTTCTCTGAAATTTTCCATAACCAAATTAATAATCCAACTGCGATGATGTTTTTAATAATGGCTTCAATTGGCTTCATTGGAATTAATTCGCCAAAACAGCCGCAATTTCCAGTATTTCCACTTATATATGTTTCATAACTTAAATGAATGATAAAAATTAAAAGCAATCCTATTGTTGCCGGAATAGTAATTTTTTTAAGATAATGAGGAATTAATAATAAAAAACCAAGGGCAAATTCTATACCTATTAATGTTCTAGAAAAATAACTTGCTAGGTGTTCAGAAAAACCAAGTGGATACAATTGTTTTACTTCAAAAGTTGAAATAGCAAAATAGGGTGATGGATATAATTTTGCCAATGCTGAAACTATAAACAATGCTGCAACAACAATTCGTAGTATCCAAGAAATCTTTTTTGTATGCATAGTTTTTTAATTTACAAATTAGAATTTGTTAGTTAGACCGAAACTTGACGCCAATAAAATTAGTCAAATTTATTCATTAAAATCAAAGCGAAAACGGCATAATTAATCATGTCTTGGTAATTCGCATCAATACCTTCAGAAACTAATGTTTTTCCTTTATTATCTTCAATTTGTTTAACACGTAAGAGTTTTTGAATGATTAAATCGGTTAATGAATTCACGCGCATATCTCTCCAAGCTTCACCATAATCGTGATTTTTATTTTCCATTAACGCTTTAGTTTCTGCAATTTTTTCATTGTACAACCGAATAGCCTCTTCAGCAGGCATGTCAGGTTGGGCAGCTATGCCTTTTTCCATTTGTATTAAAGCCATAGCACAGTAATTAATTATTCCAATAAATTCAGACACTTCATCTTCATCTACTTTGCGAACATCATTTTCTTGTAAACTTCTAATGCGTTGTGCTTTAATGAATATTTGATCAGTAAGTGATGGTAATCGCAATACACGCCATGCTGTACCATAATCGTGTGTTTTTTTTGTGAATAAATCACGGCAAACCGCAATTACTTTATCATATTGTTGAGATGTATTTGACATTATTTTAGATTATATTTGTATAAATTTTGGTTGAAATAGTTTAACCCAACACCAATTTACGCACTAAAAAATTGTAAATTGAATTAAACTTCAAATATAAGTAAAAAATTAGATGTCAACAATAAACTGCAAAGGAACTCTCATTGATTTATCAACACCTAAGGTAATGGGTATTTTAAATCTTACTCCCGATTCTTTTTTTGACGGGGGTATATTGAAAAGTGAGCATGCTATCATTACAAAAGTAGCCAAAATGTTAGATGAAGGTGCTACTTTTATTGATGTGGGTGGTTATTCTAGTAGGCCTGGCGCTGATTTTGTTTCTGAAGAAGAAGAATTGAATAGAGTAGTGCCTGTAGTGGATGTATTGTTAAAAAATTTTCCAACAATTCTAATTTCTGTAGATACCTTTAGAAGTGAAGTGGCAAAAAATGCTATACTACATGGAGCTGCACTTATAAATGATATTTCAGCAGGTTTATTAGACGAACAAATGTTGCCTACTGTAGCCTCATTACAAGTTCCTTATATCATGATGCATATGAAAGGGACGCCACAAACAATGCAAGCTTTAGCCCATTATGATAATTTGATAAAAGAAGTTAATTTCTATTTTTCTGAACGAATTGCTGCGGCACGAAGTTTAGGTATAAATGATGTAATTATTGATCCAGGTTTTGGATTTGCTAAAACACTATCGCATAACTATGAATTAGTGCAAAAATTAGAATTGCTTCAGTTTCACGAATTGCCAATTTTAGCAGGCATTTCACGAAAATCTATGATTTACAAAACACTGGAAACTACGCCCGAAAAAGCATTAAATGGAACTACATTTTTACATGCATTTTGTTTGCAAAAAGGTGCTTCTATTTTACGTGTTCATGATGTAGCGGAAGCAGTAGAATGTGTAAAGTTAATGGGAAATATGAGGTAAAGGAGGAAAGGGAAAAATGATAGATTTTAGTTTATTCCAATTCATTCATTACCATTTTAACTATGATGATAAGGTTCGTTGTTAAGTATTGTAAACCCGCGATAAATTTGTTCAATAATAAACAAACGTATCATTTGATGAGAAAATGTCATTTGAGACAAAGACACTTTTTCTTCTGCTTTTTTATAAACTTCTTCTGAAAAACCATATGGTCCACCGATAACAAAAACGATTGTTTTAAGCCCTGAGTTCATTTTTTTTTGTAAAAATTCAGAAAACCCTATGCTGCTAAATTCTTTTCCGTTCTCATCTAATAAGATTAAATAATCTGTAGGACTTAGTTTGTTTAGAATTAATTGCCCTTCTTTTATTTTTTGTTCGCTTTCAGAAAGATTTTTAGCATTTTTGATATCTGGAATGATGTCTAAATCAAATTTAATATAAAACCCTAAACGCTTGGTGTATTCCTCAATCAATGCTTGAAGATTTTTGTTATCTGTTTTGCCTATTGCGAGTACTTTAATGTTCATTGTAGAATTAGTATAAAATAAAAATGCAGCTTAAATTAGTTTAATACTGCATTTTTTAATTTGTATTTTCAATTTCTAATTAGTTATTCAGCCATTGTGTGAAAAACGTTCATTACATCATCATCTTCCTCAATTTTTTCTAATAATTTCTCTACATCTGCAATTTGTTCAGCAGTTAATTCTTTAGTTACCTGCGGAATTCTATCAAAACCTGAAGATAAAATTTCTAATCCACGATTTTCTAATTCTTTTTGAATGGCACCAAAACTTTCAAAAGGCGCATACATTACAATTCCATCTTCATCTGCAAATATTTCTTCAACACCAAAATCAATCATTTCTAATTCTAATTCTTCCACATCTTGACCTTCTGCGGGAATTCTAAAATTACATGTATGATCAAACATGAATTCTACAGAACCTTGTGTGCCTAAAGTTCCATTGCATTTGTTGAAATAACTTCTAATATTTGCAACTGTTCTATTGTTATTGTCAGTAGCCGTTTCAATTAAAATAGCGATACCATGAGGTGCATATCCTTCAAAAAGTACCTCTTTATAGTTTGCTGTATCTTTGTCTGAAGCTTTTTTAATAGCGCGTTCAACATTGTCTTTAGGCATGTTTGCGGCTTTGGCATTTTGAATAACCGCTCTCAGTCTGGCATTTGTCTCAGGACTAGGACCTCCTTCTTTAACTGCCATAACAATGTCTTTTCCAATTTTTGTAAACGTTTTTGCCATAGCTGACCAACGTTTCATTTTACGTGCTTTTCTAAATTCAAATGCTCTTCCCATTTCTATTTCGTATGTATTAGTTTGGCAAAATTAAATAAAATAAGTAAATAAAAAAAGGAGCAAAGCTCCTTAACTATTTGTCGTGATTTTTTATTCTTTATCAATGGAACCGAGTACGCGTTTCATAAACTCATTTAGTGCTGTTTTCTTGTCTGTACCATTTTTAATGAGTTGGTTGACTTCCAATGCACCGTACATATTTGAAATTAATTCACCTATAACATCTAATTCTTCATCTTTTAAAGACGGAACTTCAGTTAATGCTTCTAAAACTTCTATAGTTTCTATTAAATAATCCTGATCGTTTTCTTCAATGAATTGAGTTAAATGTTTGATTACTGGTAATTTCATATGTGCTATTTATTTGTTTAAATAAGTTGTAATAAATGAATAAATTAATCCGTAGTTATACAACTTCGTTTACTAATTCTGCTAATACTTCAGCCTTGTTCGTTTGTGTTTGATTTACTAATACGCCATTTTTAAATGTAGCAAATGTGGGTAAGTTGTCTACTTTTGCTAGTTTTCTAGATTCTGGAAATTTTTCAGCATCTACTATAAGGAAAGGGATATTTTCATTTTGTGAAGCCAATAATTTAAATTTTGGTTTCATAATACGGCAATTTCCACACCATGATGCAGCATATTGTACAACCACCACTTCATTAGAAGCTACCACTTCGGCTAAATTATCTTGTGCTATTTCTTGGAACATCTTTTTTAATTTAAGTTTAAAGCTTCAAGTTTCAAGTTGAATAACCTGAAACTTGAAACAAAATTATTAATGAGAAGCTAAATAAGCAGCTGTACTGTTTCTGTCTGCTTTCATCGCATCTTTTCCTTCTTCCCAGTTTGCAGGACAAACTTCCCCTTTAGTTTGAACGTGTGTATAAGCATCTATTAATCTTGTATACTCATTTACATTTCTTCCAAGAGGCATGTGGTTTACACTTTCGTGGAAGATAACTCCAGTTTCATCAACTAAATACGTTGCACGATACGTTACATTTGAACCTTCAATTAGGTAGTCTCCTGTTTCCTCGTTAAACACATCTTCAGCTTCTAAAATACCTAGTGCAGTAGATAAATTTCTAGTTGTATCTGCAACTAACGGATAAGTAACACCTTCAATTCCGCCATTGTCTTTTGCTGTATTTAACCAAGCAAAATGTACTTCGTTAGTATCGCAAGAAGCACCAATAACTATTGTGTTTCTTTTTTCAAATTCACCTAGTGCAGCTTGAAAAGCGTGTAATTCTGTTGGACAAACAAAAGTAAAATCTTTTGGGTACCAAAATAAAATTACTTTTTTGTTGTTTTTTGTCGCTTCCTCTAAAATGTTGATTCTTAAATTATCTCCCATGTGAGAGATTGCATCAACGGTAATGTTTGGAAATTTTTTTCCTACTAATGCCATTTTTTTAATTATTTAATGTTAGAACTATTCGTGTGTAAAGCTCGTGTATATTGGAACTTTTCTGATGCAAATTTACCTAAAAAAAGGCATATACTCATATATTTTTATTATATATTTTTATGTTGCAATAGTTTTTGATTATGATAAAATAATAAGTATATCTTAAATCTATATTGATATAAATTATATATTTGCTCTTGTCTCAAAATAAAATAATTTTTTCATTTCGAACTAATACATAAACTGCCATGCCAATGAATATTTTTAGAAAAAAATCAATAGCTACTATTCTTAAACAAGGGGGAGATGGCGACCATGCTGGATTAAATAAAGTGTTGAATGTTAGGGATTTAACTTTATTTGGAATTGCAGCTATTATTGGTGGAGGTACGTTTAGTGCCATTGGGAATGCTTGTTTTGAAGGAGGTCCAGGCGTGGTGCTGTTATATATTATTTGTGCAATAGCTTGTGGTTTTACTGCTATGTGTTATGCCGAATTTGCCTCTCGCGTTCCCGTTTCTGGTAGTGCGTATACGTATGCTTATGTTTCTTTTGGTGAATTGTTTGCTTGGATAATCGGCTGGGCATTAATTATGGAATATTCTATTGGGAATATTTACATTGCTTTTTCTTGGAGTGGCTATTTTACAAATTTATTAGAAACTTTTGGCATTCATTTACCAGATTGGTTAACTATAAATTTCCAGTCTGCTCATACCGCTTTTCTTGATAATAAAGCAGGTGAAGGATTAGCTGCTTGGAATAGCGCGCCTATGTTGGGTAATTTGAAAATTATTTTTGATTTGCCTGCGGTACTTATTAATGTGTTAATCACGTATTTGGTGTACAGAGGTGCAAAAGAATCGCGCAATGTTAGTAATGCTATGGTAATTATTAAGATGGCAGTGATCGTGTTAGTAATTATTGTAGGTTGTTTTTATATAGATATTGATAACTGGTCTCCTTTTATGCCAAAAGGTTTTGGGGGTGTTATGGCTGGTGTATCTGCTGTTTTTTATGCCTATATAGGTTTTGATGCGGTATCAACATTGGCGGAGGAATGCAAAAATCCGCAACAAGATTTGCCTAAAGGAATGATTTATTCCTTAATTGTCTGTACAATTGTTTACATCATTTTGGCGCTTATATTAACAGGTATGGTTTCTTATGAGCTACTTGGAGTATCAGATCCTTTAGCAGAAATATTTGCAATAAAAGGCATTAAATGGATGTTGTTCATTGTGTCAATAGCTGCTGTAGTAGCAATGACAAGCGTATTGTTGGTTTTTCAAATGGGACAGCCACGCATTTGGATGACAATGAGTAGAGATGGATTAATGCCTAAAAGATTTGCTACAATTCACCCAAAACATAAAACCCCTAGCTATGCAACTATAGTAACAGGTATTGTGGTAGGGTTGCCTATATTCTTTACCGATGAAAATCTTGTATTAGATTTTACAAGTATAGGTACATTATTTGCATTTGTTTTGGTTTGTGGTGGTGTATTAATGTTGTCGCCTCAAAGTGAAGAAGAAATGGCTAAAAGTAAAGGTAAATTTAGAATACCTTATATTAATTCTAAGCTTATATTTCCAGTTGGTTTTATAGGTGCAGTACTAGTAGTTAATTATTTATTTCCTACCTATTTTATAGATATACTCGATTTTTCAAAAGATAAAATAGCTACTAATTTACCTTTGCTTATATTTTACGTAGTATGTGTAATCATGGCTGTATTAGCGTTTACTAAAAATTTCTCGTTAATACCTTTGTTAGGGTTGATTTCATGTAGTTATTTGTTAACGGGAATGACTATTTCTAATTGGCTTTGGTTTTCAGGATGGTTAGTAATAGGATTAGTACTTTACTTTTCCTATGGTTATAAAAATAGCAAACTTAATCAACCCTAAAATAAAAAAAACCTGCTAATTAGCAGGTTTTTCTGTTTTTTCTATTGTTATAATCAATTCTTGTGATACGTCATCTAAATCCATAAAAATAATATCTCCTTCGTGAATTTTAGAAGTAATTATTTCTTCAGCTAAGGTATCTTCAACATATTTTTGAATAGCTCGTTTTAGCGGTCTAGCGCCAAATTGTTTATCAAAGCCTTTTTCTGCAATGAAATCTTTCGCTTTTTCTGATAAATTTAAAACATAGCCTAAGTCTTTTATACGAGCTGTCAATTTTGTCATTTCAATATCAATGATTTTATCGATATCATGCTTTTCCAATGCATTAAACACAATTACATCATCAATACGATTTAAAAACTCTGGAGCAAATGCTTTTTTTAATGCATTTTCAATTACACTTTTATTGTGCTCTTCTGTTTGAGCAACTTTAGCTGCAGTTCCAAATCCTACACCTTGACCGAAATCTTTCAATTGACGCGCACCAATATTTGATGTCATAATTATAATTGTATTTCTAAAATCAATTTTTCGTCCAAGACTATCTGTTAAATGACCATCATCTAATACTTGCAGAAGCATATTAAATACATCAGGATGTGCTTTTTCGATTTCATCAAGTAAAACGACACAATAGGGTTTTCTGCGAATTTTTTCGGTTAATTGCCCGCCTTCTTCATAGCCTACATAGCCCGGAGGAGCGCCTACTAATCTAGAAATAGCAAATTTTTCCATGTATTCGCTCATGTCTATTCTTACTAGAGCCTCTTCCGAGTCAAATAATTCTTTAGCTAATACTTTGGCTAACTGTGTTTTTCCCACGCCAGTAGAGCCTAAGAATATGAAGGAACCAATAGGCTTGTTCGGGTCTTTCAATCCCGCTCTATTTCGCTGAATAGATTTAGCTATTTTTTGAACGGCTTCATCTTGACCAATTACTTTTCCTTTAATAAGTTCGGGTAATTTGGCCAGTTTATTACTTTCAGTTTGAGCAATTCGGTTAACAGGAATGCCTGTCATCATAGATACAACATCGGCTACATTATCTTCGGTTACTACAACACGATTATTTTTTGAATCTTCTTCCCATTTTTCTTGCGCAATAGCTAAATCTTTTTCAATTTTTTTCTCATCATCACGAAGTTTAGCAGCTTCTTCAAATTTTTGTTTTTTAACAACGGTGTTTTTAAGTTCTTTAACTTCTTCCAATTGTTTTTCTAATTCCAAAATTTGCTTTGGCACTTCAATATTAGTAATGTGCACACGAGAACCCGCTTCGTCTAAAGCATCAATAGCTTTGTCTGGAAGAAAGCGATCGGTCATGTAACGGTTGGTAAGTTTTACACAGGCTTCAATAGCTTCAGGTGTAAAGATAACGTTATGATGATCTTCATATTTTCCTTTAATATTATTTAAAATAATAATTGTTTCGTCTACGGTGGTAGGTTCTACAATTACCTTTTGAAATCTTCTTTCAAGCGCGCCATCTTTTTCTATATATTGTCTGTATTCATCAAGTGTAGTTGCACCAATACATTGGATTTCACCTCTAGCTAAAGCAGGTTTAAACATATTAGAGGCATCTAAAGAGCCGGTAGCGCCGCCTGCGCCTACAATGGTGTGAATTTCGTCAATAAATAGAATGATATCATCATTTTTTTCAAGTTCATTCATTACTGCTTTCATGCGTTCTTCAAATTGACCTCTGTATTTAGTGCCCGCTACTAATGAAGCTAAATCTAAAGTTACAACTCTTTTGTTGAATAAAATACGAGAAACTTTTTTCTTGATAATCATTAGGGCTAAGCCTTCAGCTATGGCAGATTTACCAACCCCCGGTTCTCCTATTAATAGTGGATTATTCTTTTTTCTTCGGCTTAAGATTTGAGATACACGTTCAATTTCTTTCTCTCGTCCTACTACAGGATCTAAT